>JBAVVQ010000793.1:0-9350 GCA_049697375.1 Rhodomicrobium sp. | reverse complement strand
GAACGCACATCTGGAACCGGGCCGCCGCGCGCTCGAAAGCGCGGGCGCGTTCATTCGCCAAAACCTTTAGGCGCCATCGCACTTGGGAAACCCGCCACGCGCCTCACGGTGAAGAGTTCCTTCGCCGCAGCGGGCGTTAAGACAAATATGGTTAATCGGCGCGCGCCGGAATTATTTCCGGTCATGATTTGGTTAGCATTTGGTTTATGAGACGCGAAGCGGAGGAGGGCCGCGCCTTCCTCCGGGGAGGGGTAAGATATCATAAGATATTGAAAATAATAGATATTTTATAGTTAAGGAATTGGCCATTAAATTAAATTTAACGCCGGAATTATTTCATTTACTGGGGCGCGCAAAAGTCCGTTAAATATGTTTTGGGTACTCATATTAACCAGATCTGCGCTCGCGAGGAGAGCGGGGCGCACGCCGAAGATCCGATCCGTTATTCAATTTTTCCCAATAAAATCAATCGATTGCCGTGTATTAAACTCTCGGTAAGGCGCTATTCCTTAAGATCCGGGCTCAGGAAAATCAGGAGCCGAACGCAAGCGATAAAATGGTCCAGAAAGAGGAAAGATCCCTCCCGCCCCAGTGCAAAAAGCATCCAGACGCCCGCGCCCGATGCGGTAAATTGCAGCCTTCGCCGCGAGGCGAAGCCGGGGACGCTTGCTTAAGCGGCGATTTCCGATTTCGCCAGTTCCACGTCGAGCCACTCCATCACGTCGGCGGGCTCGCACCTCGCGGCCTCCTCGTAAAGCTTCGTGGCTTCTGCCAGCTTGGCCTTGCCGAACAGCATGGCGAGGCCGTTCGCATATTCGATGTGGGCGACGGCGGAGCCTGGGTTGAGCTGCATCGCCGCCCGGAAATACTCGACCGCAGCCTCCTTCGTGGCGCCATAGGCGAGCCGTGCCGCCAGACCGCCCATCATATTGACGACCGCGGCGTTGTAAGCGCCAAGCGCAATGTTGGCGTCCGCGTGCTTCGGCTCCAGTCCAACGGCGCGCTCCAGCGCCCCTTTCACCTTGCCGCCCAGTCCTTCGGCAAGCGCCTTGGCGACTGAGATACCCTGTCCATAGCGCCCAAGGGCCTGCGCATAGAGATACCAGCCATTCGCGAGATCGGGCGCGGCCTTCTGCAGTTCTTCGCCTCGATGAACCACATCCAGGAAAAGGGCGAGCTTGGTTTCCTTGTCGTGTTCGAGATAGGTGGCCTGGATGTTTTCGGCTTTGTTGGCGACATTCGCGCCCAGCAGACCCGCCGGCTGGCCGAGCTTGAACGCCTCATGAAAGTCGCCGCGATGATAGGCCCGCCATGCATCCTGAAGCGTGCCCACTGCTTGAGCGATGGGCATATCGGACTTTAAGTCAGGATGCTTGTCCACGAGCTTTTTGAGACAGGCCGTATCGGGAAAAGGTTCGCAATCGCCGCGATGAAGGCGCGCCCAGTTCTTCTTCAGAGAGAGGCCTTCATAATCGAAGCCATCCGTGCGCCCCTCGAACTTATTCCATTTTGCCTGTTTTGCCGCCATGGCGTTAACCTCCGTCCAGATATCTTTGTGAAAGGCGTTCCAGGAGCTTCCGCTGTTCCGGCTCCAGATAGGGACTTGCCAGAGACAGGATGTGGGCGACGCCCCGCGAGAGAGTCTCGCCATCCTGCTGCCCTCTCGGATTGCGCACGAAGGCGTAGGAAAGCCAATAGGTTGCGATGATCGTCATGTTCTCGGCAAGCGTCTCGATCTCAGCCGGCGTCGCCTGCATGGACCCCGCGTCGACCAGCCGCCGCATGATCGTCCTTGCAATCGCGGTCTGGTGATCGAGGATTTCCTGGAAGTATTTCTCGATCGAATGATGCCGCGAAAGAAGCTCGTTCAGATCGCGGTAAAGGAAGCGATATTTGAAAATCGTCTCGAACATCAGATGCATGAAAAGCCACACGTCTTCGGCGTGAGGCGGACGCGCATTCGGCGCCGCGAGCGTTCTTGCAATGTCGCAGCGGAAGTCGCGAAATAAGTCTTCGACGATCTTTTCCTTGGACGGATAGTGGTAATA
This sequence comes from Rhodomicrobium sp., assembly GCA_049697375.1. GTDB lineage: Bacteria > Pseudomonadota > Alphaproteobacteria > Rhizobiales > Rhodomicrobiaceae > Rhodomicrobium. Next base: position 7,302 of record JBAVVQ010000793.1, on the reverse strand, counting down.
GAGATTGCCGTGGCTGATGCCCATGTCGGCCGCGATCGCAGAAACAGTGACGCTCGGTTCGCCAAAACGGTTGAAGAGCATCAACGCGGCTTGGAGAATCCGTTCGCGGGTCTTTCTTTTGGGTTTGCGCTCCATCGTCCAGCCTCGCTCTGCCAGGCGCGAGAACCTAAGCCGGTTTCTCTGCTACGTGCAGCATGGGCTCGAGCCGCTCCAAGGTCTCGGAAAGATTTTGAAGAATGGTTTGCAGGCGCGGAGCGTTCTCGTCCCTTGGCGTGAGCGTTCGGCTCTTGTCCCGCAGCACTGCCTCATTCAGCGAGAGACCGTGCCGGGCGAGGACAGGATTCAAGGACGCAGCCCGGCGCAGCAGGTCCTCCCGCGTTTGCTGGTAGGCGTGCTCGCAAAGACGCCTCCTGTCGGCATAGCTGAATACATTGGTGAAAAACATCTCGCAGTCGTCGCGTCGCGGTTCGAAAAGCACGATGTCGGCGTCGGGATATTCATGGCGGTAGCGTTCCATCCCGACCTTCATACGCGAGTAGATGAGCGACCGGAACGTCTGCGATAACACGGTGACGAGGCCGTCTTCGGCCAGGCTTTTCGTTTCTTCCTCCGGGAGTTGCCGTTCCGCCTTGTAAGGAACCAGCGGATTGACCGCGAAGAGCAGCTTCACGCCTTCCTTCAGCGCCACCGAGGCGTGTAGCGTCTTCAGGAGCGCGCCATCGACATAGTGGCGGCCGTCGATCTTGACGGGCGGAAAATAACCGGGAAGCGCGGCGCTGGCCTCCACCGCTTTCGAGATGGGCACATGATCGAAGCCAGGCGCCCCGAACGTCGCGAGGCTCGATGTGTCGAGATCGGTGGCTACGATGAAGAGTTTGCGCTTCAGCTCGCGAAAATCGTCTGTGAGACCTGGCGTGGCCGCAAGCCGCTGCAGATAGCGACGGATCGGGCCGCTGTCGAAAATGCCGTTCGGCAGAGCCTTCGAAAGCCGCTGGAAGGATGCCATGGCCCTTTGCTTTGAGTTGCCCTGGAGATAATCGGCGAGCGCGGAGGCGATGAGCCCAGGGAGTGTGGCGATCCGTTTGCCATATTCGCGAAGCGCCAATTTGAGAAGAACTTCGGGCTCGAAAGGTTCGTCGTGTTCCGTCGTCTCGATGAACCGCGCGTGCATCTCGCGCGGAGAAAGCCCATTGGCGAGACCGGAAGCGAAGAAGGCGCCCGAGCTAACGCCGACGAAGACGTCGCAGTCGTTCAGCCGAAGCCCGCATAGGGCTTCATCCAGCGCAACGAGCGCGCCCACTTCATAAATCCCGCCGAGCGGGCCGCCGCCTGCGAGGGCGATGCCCGATGGATTGCGTTTAACTGGTTTGTGTTCATCCATGGGCATCGCCCGCATGTCTTACGAGTGAGCGCGCGTTGACGGTTTCTTGGCGGCTGGTTTGGCGGCGGATTCGGCCTCTTCGAGGTGGGCCGAAAGCCTGTCCGCCACTTTGGTCAGTTCGTGGACCCGATTCGAGAGCCCATCGATGTCATGTTTCGTCGGAACATCGAGGCTGTGCAGAGCGCGCTGGACGCGCTCGACAAAAACCTGCTCAAGCTTGTCCCAGGTGCCCGTCGCTTTCGTCCTTGCCTCCGAAATCGCGTCTTGCGTGGATTTTGAAGCGCGGTTCTGCACCGCCTCGCCTTCCTTGACGAGCGCCTCGAAAAGCTTGCCGCCTTCCTCCTGCCCTTTCGAAAAAGCGCCAAGGCCCGCGAGCCAGATCTTCGCGGCCTATTCACGGATGGTGGAGACAAGACCGCTTTCGCCGCCTTCTCCAGCGAGTTCATTGAGTTTCTTGATCATGGTGCTGCTCCAGTTCCCCTCGCCCAGCGAGTTATATCTTGATAAATGTATATATGGCTGCGAACCCGCGCTCCGGTTGACATTAGTCAAACCATTTTAGGCAGCCGCCTCTAATTATCCGCGTTGCGCGATAGACAGCGGGCTCGCTCGCTTCCGGCCGGCTGTACTAGAATTTTGTTTTTGCTAGTGTCCCTTTGTCTCCGATCGCCATGCGAGGGCGCCGCAAGTCGGGTGGCGATTCGGAGACGGACCACTAGGGAGGCCTCGGCATGATTTACTTCGTCACGGGCGCCAGCGGCTTCATCGGCAAGCGGCTGGTCCAGAAGCTTTTGGCCCGCGATGGGGCGATCGTCTATTTTCTCATGCGCAATCCAACGCCTGAGCGGCTGGAGAGATTGCGCAAATTCTGGGGCTTCGGCGCCGAGCGCGCGATCCCGATAGAGGGCGACATTCTCAAGCCGGGTTTCGGCGTCTCCGCTGGGGATATCGAAACCCTGAAGGGCAAGGTCGACCACGTCTTTCATCTCGCGGCTGTCTACGATCTGGCCGCAGACGCGCAAATTGAGCTGGAGACCAATATCGCGGGTACGCGAAACGCTGTCCATTTCGCCAAGGAGATCGGGGCGCGCCGCTTTCATCATATGAGCTCGATTGCGGCGGCCGGCCTCTATGAAGGCGTCTTCCGTGAGGACATGTTCGACGAAGCGCGCGGGCTCGATCATCCCTATTTCAAAAGCAAGCACGAGTCGGAGAAAGCCATCCGGCGCGAGTGCGCCGTGCCCTGGCGCATTTACCGGCCTGGCATCGTCGTGGGCGACTCCAAGACCGGCGAAATGGATAAGATCGACGGTCCCTATTATTTCTTTAGTGTTATCAAGAGAATCAGGGAGCTTCTTCCTCAGTGGGCGCCCATGGTCGGCATCGAGGGAGGAAGGATAAACCTGGTTCCCGTCAACTTCGTCACCTCGGCCATCGACCATATCGCGCATGTCGATGGCCTCGACGGCCGGGCATTCCATCTGACCGACCCGCATCCGCACCGGGTCGGCGAGGTCATGAACATCTTTGCTCATGCCGGGCACGCGCCGGACATCAGCGTCCGCATCAACATCGGCCTGCTGCGCCATCTTCCGGTCCCGCTGTTAAATGGAATTGCGCAGTTGCCCTCCATGCGCCGCTTGCAACACGCCATCATGAAGGACTGGTCGCTCCCGGACGATGTCTTCACCTTCTTCAGCTATCCCACTCGGTTCGATTGCACGGAGACGCAACGCATTCTCGAGCCCGCGGGCATTGAGGTTCCCCGCCTCGAAACCTACGCGGGCGCCTTGTGGGACTATTGGGAGCGCCACCTCGATCCGGACATCGTCAATGGAGGGACGCTCAGAAAACACGTTGAGGGCAAGGTCGTCCTGATCACGGGCGGGTCTTCAGGCATCGGCAAGGCGGCCGCCTTCAGGCTCGCCGAAGCGGGCGCGGTGACGATTATCATCGCTCGCGACCTGCAGAAGCTCGAAGCCGCCAAGCAAGAGGCCGCAAGCCGAGGGCTCACGCTCATAACCTATGCCGGCGATATCACTCACCCCGAGCAATGCGCCGAAGTCGTGCGGACCATCCTCAAGAACCACGGAGCGGTCGACATTCTCATCAACAATGCGGGCCGCTCCATCCGGCGAAGCATTTCCGAGTCCTATGACCGCATGCATGATTTCGAGCGCACCATGCAGGTGAATTATTTCGGCGCGGTGCGCATTACGATGGTGTTGCTCCCGGAGATGTGCCGCAAAGGCGACGGTCACGTGATCAATATCTCTTCGATCGGCACGCAGGTGAGTCTGCCGCGCTTCTCGGCTTATGTCGCATCGAAATCGGCGATGGAAGCCTGGATGCGTAGCGCGGCGGCAGAGTATTTCGAGCGCGGCATTCGCTTTACCGTCGTGAATTTCCCGCTTGTGCGAACGCCCATGATTGCGCCGACGAAGCTCTATGAGCATGCCTCCGTGCTAACGCCGGAGCAGGCCGCCGGGATGATCGCCGAGGCGATCATCAATCGCACAGCGCGTCAGGCAACCGGGCTCGGCGTGTTTGGCAACCTCGTGCAGACCATCTCGCCAAGGCTTCTGCTCCTGATCATGAATGTGCTCTATCAGGTCTTCCCGGAGTCGGCGTCAAAGAAGGACGGCAAGGCGCAGGAGCAAGAACTCACACCGGACCAGATCGCTTTTTCGCATCTGTTCCCGGGCATCCACGTTTGAGCGAAAGAACTCGGCCGGGCGCCATCTGGGCTTCCTGCCGTCGTTCGTGGTTTACAATGGGTTGAGATTGGTTTTGTTTCGTAAAACCGCCATAAGTAAATACATAAGCACTTTTTGTATACGTGGCGTGGGGTGGGCAGCGTCGGCTGTGCTTTTGCCGCTTGTCACAACGCCGTGGCTTGTGCTCGCGCAGGTTAGCCGCGCCCGGCTCAGCGATAGATCGATTTAACCCAGTTCTTTCGTGACGATATCAAGCACAAGCCGGGAGAACACAAGAGTGAGATGCCCCATCCCGCTGACGACGATGTCTTGAGCGCCAGAAAGACGGCTGCTGGTCTGCGGCGCGATGAAGTTGTCCTGTGCTGTCCACACAGTGACGACCGGCGCCGGGGCAGGTTCCGGAAGCTCAGCAAGCCAAACCGAGCCCGGCTCCATTTCCCGGGCATTCTTTCCGAGCCCAAAGTAGGCGATCCGTGTTCCGTGGTGCCCGCAAGCAAGCGTGATGACCTTATCGACGCGCTGGCCGCCATACCGCTTGAGATAAGCCCGGGCCACAAGGCCGCCCATGCTGTGCGTGACAAGCCGCAGTTTCAGGCTGCCGGTCTCCTGAAGATAGGCTTCGATGGCGTGGTGGAGCTGTTCCGCAAACCGGTCGATGCTTGCCAGAGCGGGCTCGAGATCGAGGGCTTCGACCACAAAGCCAGCCGCCCTCAGCTTTGGGATCATCCACCACCAGAGGCCCGAATTGCACAGGTAGCCGTGCACCAGCAGGACCGGAAGCTTTTCCGCGCGCCGCGAACGGCTCTTAACGGAGAAGAGCTCGTCCGCAAATGGCTGAATCACGCCGAACAGCGCGAAGAAGGCAAGCCACTCCGTAAGGATCATCCGGCATGCCGCGAGAAGGCTGATGGTCTGTCCGGGACCGTCATCGCGGCTGCGAGGCAAGCAGATTACGAAAGTCGCCAGCGTAAGAAGAAGATAGACGCCAAGCAACACGGCGAAGCTGAGGGCTGCAGCCGCGGCAAGGCTCAGCTCTGCAAACCGAACCAGCAGGTAGGCGCAGATGGCCATGCCGATCGCTTGAACGGCCAACCCCCGACGAAGCCCCTTTGCAACCATGCCTCACCATTCAGCCGATGATCAATTCGCTCACTGGCTAAGCTTTCGGCGCGCGGCACACAAGGGGCATGCCGAGCTTTAGACTTATATCGTCATTGGAGCTTCGCGAGCTACGCATCACCCTTATGCGGGTATAACTGGTTAACCAAATTGGGTTTGTTTTGTAAAATCACCCTAAGTAAGCAGATAAGCAATTCTTGCCCCGCGCCGCCATGGATGGCCGTGGGTAAAGGCGTCGTGTTTTATGGCGGTTCCTGTCAGTCGTAATATTTGTAAGGCAGAAACTTGCCCGACATGGTGATTTTCACGCGATCTCCTTTAGGGTCGGGCAAACGCTCAAGCTTCATATCGAAATCGATGGCGGACATGATGCCGTCGCCGAACTTCTCCTGGATCAGTTCCTTCCATGTTGAGCCGTAGACCTGGACGAGCTCATAGAAGCGATAGATCAGCGGATCGGTCGGGGGTGTAGACGGCAGCGAACCGCGATAGGGGATCTCCGTCAGCATCCTGGCCTCAGCCTCGGACAGATGGAACAGCTCGCGAGCGCGATCCGCCTGGGCAGGGGTCAGCTTCATCTGCCCCAGCAGCGCGGCCGTGATCAGGATCGGCGAGCAGCCACCTATTTTTTCGGCGATGTCTTCCCAGCTCATGCCGCTTACGCGTTTTATGTCGAGGATTTTTTCCGTCAGATCGTCGCGCTTCATCGGTTTCTCCCTTTCGGAGGCTGACGCTAGCCCAGGCCACGCATGATTCCAGATATGGCGAGACCCGCAATGAAGCAATGGATGTGCCAGACTCTACCGATTATGCGAGGATGAAATCAGAGGCGGATTTGGTCCTTGCGATCCTCAGCTCGAGCAATCCGGGCCGGCCAGCGCCCAAAGCTGAATGTCACGCTTGACCTTCGTCGAGAGGGTATCGGAGAGAGAGACGTTCCGCGTTACGATGAGGGTGTTATCGTTGTATTTGTGAAATTGGATCTCGAAGACCGGCGCCTCCCCGCCTCCATCGAAGAGCCTCACATCGTGATAGCCCTCGCCGGAGTCGCTGTCTTCCCGCTCACTCGTTTCGTAGTGGTATCCCGCCAAGGGAGCGTGCGCGCCGGAAAACCAGCAAAGCTTCATCTTCTCGATGAAAGCGTGCTGGACATCGGGCGGCGGACCGAAGGACAATCGCTGTGGCTCTGATCCAACCAGGCTCTCAACCGCAGGATCCTTCCGTGCGCAGGCTTGCGGAATGACGGATAGAAGCAAAAAAAATGCGATGCGAAGCCACAAGCGCGCCCCCTGAGTAGCCTTGTCTCAGTGCCATTGGGTTCGTTCGTGGCAAAACTGAGGCTGACGCAGGCGGCGTATCGCCGGGCACACAGGGATTTATGAACCGGACCTCAATGGTTCCCGGCCGCTCATGGGGCTGCCCAAAGGTCTTGACGGCTTGCGCCGCGAGCCTGGCCGGACCTGCCGTTGAGCCTCAAGATCGCCCGCGGTCTCCGTAAGTTTCAGCTGCTCGAAGGCCTCAAGCGCCTCTTCACGAGCGCGGTCAAGCCTCTTTTCCAGCTCGGCGACGGACGACCGGAGGTTGTCCCTTCTTATCATAGCCGCCCGGGCGAAAGTCGGGTAGGCGAAGTGATTGACGTCACTGACGCCGGCAGCCTGCTGCTCGATCTTGATCTGCTGATCGAGGTCGTTCGCCATGCGGCGGAAGTCGGCGATCATCATTTCGAGGTCGCTGGCCTGCTGCCTCTTCTCATCATACTCAAAACGCTGATTTTGCTGAGAATTAATTGTTTCGATCATGATCGTTTGAGGCCCCTACTCCGGTTACGACTCTCAACGGGGAATTGTACAAAGCAGTTTCGCTCAAAATAATTAATGTACAGTAAAGAGTCGCCGCTTTGCAACAGGAGTGGCCTTAATGCGTTATAAAGGAAATGAGTGTTGGCCCGACTCGCGAATTACGTCACATTACCTGGGTCGTTGATTCGATGTCGAAGGTTCTATCGGATGAACGACTCTTCAGTTAGCAAGCAGCGTCTCTGCTTCAAGGCTCCGGCTCACCTAGAATTTTGTAATATAGTGAAGC
>JBAVVQ010000792.1:0-6634 GCA_049697375.1 Rhodomicrobium sp. | reverse complement strand
GCGAAAATGATGGGCGATAAGCCAGCCCATGTATCCCAGCACCGTGCCACCCGCCAACGCTACGACGCCGGTATCCCCGCCATGTCAGGCAGATAGTCTTTTTTGAAAGTCGTTATTTCCACACAATCCCCCCCAAGTTTAAGCAATAACTTTCCGCTAATTTAAGGGATTGTGGGGTAGTGACAAAAATCACTTTGAGACAATAGACATATTGGGGCGTTCCATGTTCGCCTCGCGCTGAAAAAGGCGCAAAGGCTGTGCACACCAACGGCTAATGATCCGATTTGATGTTGTCCCCCTCATTTCCGACAATACAGGAAAGCTGGATGTGGAGAACGAAAAGGAGCACCTTCGCCAACCAGCTCCCTACGAGCACCCGCCCAGGTTGCGTCGCCTACACAATTGAAAAAAGAGCGCGACTTGCCGTGCTCAAAAAAACTCGACGAAAAAACTCTGTTAGGCGATTTGAAAGGTTGCCCGCAGAAGCGTTGCCTGTACGCCGATCCGTCTGAATCTCGAAGCGCGCTCAAGCGCGCTCACATGGACGAAAACGTCCTTGCCGCCGTCGTCGGGTTGAATGAAGCCATAGCCCTCCTGACTATAGTGCCATTTCACTACTCCCGTATTCATGGGGAGGTCCTTTCGCTAGAAATGCTGACTGCGCCGCGAAAGCGGAACAGTGTCTTTCGATGTGAGAGAAGTAGGAACACGTACGGCCCAGCGCGAAAGGCAAGGCGAAACGGCCCAATTGTCCGGCCAAATCGATGCGGCTAACATGGTGGCCCTACGATATCCAGGCAACCTCAATTCGGCGCTGCCGACATGTCCTCTGCCCCACGTCCTATGGATGATATTGGCGATCTTGATCTTGTGCTTCTTTCCGGAGATTGCCACATGGTCGCCGAACCAGATGATGGGCGGCGCTACATAAGCGCACATCGAGACGTCGCGATGAACACCTCGTTCTTTGGAGAACTTCTGCAGACCATTTCCGAGCGGGGCCGCGCGCTGCTGACGCGCAACCGGCGCGGCGAGGCGACAGCCCGCTCCGAGAGCCTGGTCGAGCTGTGCGAGGACCTTTTGTCCAGCCGCGGCGAGGCCTCCGGCGTGGCCCGCGCGCGCGAAATCCTCAGCCGCTACGGCGAACTGACCACAGGACGGCGCATCGCCTTCTTCGAGGCGCTGAGAGAACGCTTCGGCCCCGATCCGGCTCGCTTGGAGACAGCAATCGCCGCTTGGCGCGAGAGGCCTTCGGACGCAACTGTTGCCGAGGTCCATGCCGCTTCTGAGCCGCGCCGTCAGGAATTGTTTCGCCGGCTCAATCTGGCGCCGGCCGGGACCGCCGCGCTGGTGCGCATGCGCGAGCAATTGATCGACGTGCTTGGCCACCGCGACGACCTCACGGCGGTCGACGAGGATTTCGTCCATCTGTTTTCATCCTGGTTCAACCGCGGCTTCCTGGTGCTGCGCCGCATCGACTGGTCGACGCCGGCGATCGTGTTGGACAAGATCATCCGTTACGAGGCCGTGCATCAGATCAGCGACTGGGACGATCTGCGCCGCCGTATCGATCCGCCGGACCGGCGCTGCTACGCGTTCTTCCACCCGGCGCTGGTGGACGACCCGTTGATCTTCGTCGAGGTGGCGCTCACGCGTGACATTCCGGACGCGATCGCGCCGATCCTGAGCTCCGGGCGCGAGGTCACCGATACCGACAAGATGCGCACGGCGACCTTCTATTCGATCTCCAACTGCCAGCGCGGGCTTGCCGGCGTGTCGTTCGGCAATTTCCTGATCAAGCAGGTGGTCGAGGAAATCTGCCGCGAAATGCCGAAACTCTCGACATTCGTAACGCTGTCACCCGTGACGAATTTTGCGGCTTGGCTCAAACGCGAACGCGAGCAAGAGAATTCCATGGCGCTGAGCGAAGCCGACGAGGCGCTGTTTGCTAAGCTTGATGGTCCCAACTGGTGGCGTGATCCCGAAACGGCGGCGCAGCTGCAAGATCCGCTGATGCGCGCAGCAGCTTGGTATTTTCTGCGCGCGCGTGACGGGCGCGGGCGGCCGGTCGACGCGGTGGCGCGCTTTCATCTCGGCAACGGCGCGCAGCTCGAACGCATCAATTGGCTGGCCGACACTTCCGGCAAGGCCATCGCGCGGGCGCAGGGCCTGATGGTGAACTACCTCTACGATCTTGACCACATCGAGAAGAATCACGAGGCTTATGCGGAAAACCACGCCGTGTTCGCCTCCAGCGCAGTGCAACGTCTGTTGCTTCCGCCGCTCGAACTGGTCCCGGCGGGCTGATTGGTTTTGTCGACGCGTCAGACCCTGATCGGGGGAAGAACCTGGACCCATAACCCAAAACCATCGACGGCCGCGGAGCGAATTGCGTGCACTTCAGAGCTGCGCTATCACTCTAACTTTCGGCAGTCGGTCTTGGTGCAGTGATCGAAAGCATGGCTTCGATTGTCTTTTGTCTAGCTAGTGTTCCGACTCATTCATTGAGTACCGCGATGTGAGCAGGCTAGAACTTCTCTGGCGCGGGCATTCTTTTCCAGGATTTCGCCGGCCTTGGCGGACCATTTGAAGGGTGTGGGCTTGGCGTTCCACGCGGCGATCCAGGCGTGAATGGCGGCTTCGAGGTCTGCAACGCTTTTGAAGGCGCCGCGCCGGATTTGTTGGCGGGTGATTTCGGCGAACAGCCGCTCCACGAGATTAAGCCAGGACGAGGAGGTGGGCGTGTAATGCATCTTGAAACGCAGATGCTTTGCCAGCCATGCCTGGACTTCCTTGGTCTTGTGGGTCCGGTAGTTGTCGCAAACCACATGGATATCGAGAGGCCGGACCACTGTGGCATCGATTTTCTTGAGGAAGCGCAGGAACTCCTTGGCCCGGTGGCGCGGCATGCATTCCCCGATGACCTCACCTGCTTGCATCTGCGTCACGCCCTTCGCTTTAGCCGCCACGAGCGCGGCGAACAGTGTGGTGACGCCGTTGCGCTTATAGTCATGGGTCATGGTTCCGGCGCGGCCCTTCTTCATGGGCAGGCCGGGCTGGGTCCGATCAAGCGCTTGAATCTGGCTCTTCTCGTCAACCGACAGCACCAGCGCATTGTCCGGCGGATTAAGATAAAGCCCAACGATATCCTGAACTTTCTCTGCAAACTGCGGATCGTTCGAGAGCTTGAACGCGCGCGTGAGATGGGGCTTTAGGCCGTGCTCCTTCCACACACGCTGGACGGTGGTGTGGCCGACCCCGGCCTGTTTGGCCAGCATGCGCGCACTCCAATGTGTGGCGTTCGCGGGCTTTTCCTTGGCGGTCATGGTGACGATCCTAAGCCGCACCGCATCGCTGATACGCGGCTTTCCGGCTTTCGGTCCCTTGCCCTTATCTTTGCGCAGGCGTTCAACGCCGCCTTCCAGATAGGCTTCCTGCCAGCGCCAGACCGTGGGCTTTGAAACCCGCGCTTCCCGCGCGATGGCCATTGTGCCGAGACCGCGCCCGGACAACAGCACGATGCGCGCCCGCACCGCCAGTTTTTGCGGCGTATTTCCATTCGCCATGAGCCGCTCCAGCACCGTCCGGTCACCGGGCGCGACGTAGAGACATGCTTCCATCCTTCGCATCCGGGCATGGAATCTGATTTGCTCGGGCGCGGGAAGTCTATAAACGGGTCAGAACACTAGCACCGCGCGACTTGTGGCCATCGAGGGCTCGGTCCTCGGACGCCGTCGACCTCAGCGTTCGCCCGTTTTCTCAGCCTTCTTGGTTTTCAGATGTTTCTCGATCTCCGCGCAATGCTCGGTCAGGTCAGCGCTCGGTGTCAGATAGATGAAGTCAAACGGCTTTTCCAAGCCAGGAACTGTCTTCATGTACTCCGACGGCGTGGTGCGCTGTGGGTCCACCTCGATGAAGGCGACCGAGACCACGGTGGCATCAGGCAATTTCTGACGAATGATATGCGAAACAGCCCAGTCGTTTCGTACATGTCCCGCGCCAGCAATCAGCACCGCTCCGTCGGCGGCGTTCGCTGATGCCGTTGCCTTTGCAAGGGAGGCATCCAGAGCGCGCTGCATTGTCATCATGGGCTCCACGGCAGCAGCAGGCAAAAGATTGCAATGCCCCTGTTTTATCTCAAGGGATTCCGCCTCGGCGACTTCCGGTTTCAGAGGCCGAGCCAGATCGAGGTCTTCTATGGTTTGCGTATAAAAGGGCGACGCCTTCCCCTTGGCGAGCGCCTTTTGCACATCTGCACCGAGTCCCCCGGCCTTCAACGGCAACGCGGCCGAGAGCGCGGCCTCCGCAATGGGTTGATAGATGGTCCAATCGGGCCAGCCACGCTCTTCCCAACCTAACGCCTTGCCGAGCGTGCCTGCCTCGCTCACGCCACGTTGGACGTGACTATCGAGCTCCGCTTGCAGATTTGCGGGGATCATCTCAAAGACAATAGCCGGACGCCGGCCTTTTCTGACAAGCGTCTCGATGAACCGAGCCTGTAACCGATGATGATCGGGATTGTTGTGAATTTCTCCGAGCAACACGAAGCGCGCGTTCGCCAAAGCTTTCTCAAGCTCACTGATGGTGACCGCTTCAAAATCCGAGGTCCAGATCGTACCGACGAGGGGATGGTCTTGGAAATGTAGCGAAATCCAGCCGTCCTTCGCAGTCGCATGGCCGAAAGGGAGAAAGGGCGCGATGGCAACGCCCATGGTCAGAACAAGAAAGATCCAGGCCGACAATCCAAGCCTCCGAATGGATAGGTATCGACGATTTTAGCGACGGCGGCGGGATTTGACCTCGTGCTCCAAAGGCCGCGAACGCTCGCGCCAATACTGTTTAGTTGAGTGCTGATTCTCGGCGCCAGGCCGATTTTGTTGTTTTGGTGTGATTCAGCGTTGATCGTGTCTGCGTAGTCACCCCGCCGCGTATTTGAGGCGTCCTCGTGAGATAACCCTGTTCGCCTGACTCTCGGTCAAACCGAGCATCAAGCTCGGATGATAAAAATCAATGCGTTAATGCGTTCCTATGCTATGCGAAGGGCGGCTTTCAGACCGTCTGCAGAAAAAGGAGAAACCGATGAGGACGCCCGGGATATCTCCAATAGCACGCGAAGCCATGGCTTATGTTTTGGCCGGGGGACGCGGCAGCCGTCTGATGGAGCTGACTGCCTGGCGCGCCAAGCCGGCGGTCTCCTTTGGCGGTCAATCGCGCATCGTTGATTTTGCGCTCTCGAACGCCTTCAACTCGGGCGTCAGGCGCATCGCCGTCGCCACACAATACAAGGCGCACAGCCTGATCCGGCATCTCCATCGCGCCTGGAATCTCATGCGCCCCATCCGCAACGAGAGCTTTGATATTCTGCCCGCGAGCCAGCGCGTTTGGGAGGGGGTCTGGTATCAGGGCACCGCGGACGCGGTCTATCAGAACCTCGACATTATCGAAGGTTACGACCCGAAATACCTCCTGGTGCTGGCGGGCGATCACGTCTACAAAATGGATTACAAGTTGATGCTCCAGCAGCATCTGGAGCAGAACGCCGAGGTTACGGTTGGCTGTATCGAGGTTCCACGTGCCGAGGCTACGGGTTTCGGGGTCATGGATGCCGATGAGGATGATGTCATCCGGTCCTTCGTGGAAAAGCCGGACGATCCACCCGCGATGCCCAGCAAACCCGACATGTCGCTTGCCAGCATGGGCATCTATGTTTTCGAGACGAAATTTCTGCTGGACGAGCTGCGGCGTGACGCGGCGGATCCCAACTCGTCCCACGACTTCGGAAAGGACATCATTCCCTATCTCGTCAAGAACGGGAAGGCGGTCGCCCATAGCTTCCAGCGCTCCTGCGTCCGGTCGGCGGAGGAGAAGGGAGGCTATTGGCGGGATGTCGGAACCGTCGATGCCTATTGGGCGGCCAATGTTGATCTGACTGCGGTTGTGCCAGACCTCGACATCTACGATCAGGATTGGCCGATCTGGACCTATAACGAGGTCTCGCCGCCAGCGAAATTCGTGCACGACGAAGATGGTCGGCGCGGGCTCGCGATTTCATCGCTGGTGTCCGAAGGATGCGTCGTCTCTGGCGCCTCCTTGCGGCGCACGCTCCTTTCAACGGGCGCGAGGGTGAATTCTTTTGCAAACGTGGAGAACGCGGTCATCCTTCCCCGCGTCGATGTCGGCCGCTCCGCGCGCCTGAGAAATGTCGTCATCGACGCCGATGTTAAAATCCCTGAGGGTCTGGTTGTGGGCGAGGAGCCCGAACTTGACGCTGAGCGTTTCCGGCGAACGGAACGCGGCATTTGCCTGATCACGCAATCCATGATCGACAAGCTTTTCGCCAACCCTGGGTGCCCCGTCCTCGTGCCCCGCCTTGATCAACGGTTGGAGGAACACCCCATTAACGGGAGCGCCGCGCCAGAGATCTTGACGCGTCTGGGCGGGCATAATCGATTATCAGGAAAAGATAGACCTTCGAATTCTCAGCAAGGATTCCCTGCCTGATGTATTGCCGGTTGTCCGAGCGAAATCGGGCGACGGTCTCGTCATCGACCAGCCCCAAGAAGCCTTTGGGTCCGCCCGCGGTGCTGGATGCAAGGCAGTCCCAAAAGATGCTGGTCTGCTCCTCGATGAAGCT
>JBAVVQ010000791.1:0-9966 GCA_049697375.1 Rhodomicrobium sp. | reverse complement strand
GAAATGCCCTCCGCTTCCGCGCAGGACGATGAGGCGAACCCCGCTCCTCTCGGCCTGTGCGAGCGTGTCCAGCAACTCGACAAGCATGGTCTGCGACATGGCGTTGCGAACCTGCGGCCGGTGCAGCCGGACATGCAGGACGCCGCCTTGGCGATCAAGCAAAAGCGCGCTCGGATTGTGCTGGGTCACGGGGTTCATCCTTCTTTTCGCGGGGCAGAGTGCCTTCCAGCTTGCAAATGATGCCGAGCATGATTTCGTCCGCGCCCCCGCCGATGGAAACGAGGCGCCCGTCGCGAAGCGCCCGGCTCAGCGGATTGTCCCAGGTATAGGTATAGCCCATGCCGCCCCAATATTGCAGGCAGGAATCGGCGACCTCGCGGATCAGGAGTCCGCATTTGAGCTTCGCCATCGAGGCGAGCTTGGTGACGTCCTTGCCCGCCACATAGTCCTCGACGGCGCGCCAGGTGAGCGAGCGCAGCGCCTCAACCTCCGTGCGCAGCTCCGCCAGGCGGAAATGCACGATCTGATTATCCAGCACCGGCTTTCCGAAGACCTTACGCTGCCGCGCATAGTCGATGGTGGCGTCGATCAGCCTGTCCAGCATGGTTAATAAGTTCGCCGCGCCCCAAAGGCGCTCTTCCTGGAATTGCAGCATCTGCAAGGTGAAGCCCATCCCCTCCGGCCCGATCACATTTGACAGCGGCACGCGCACGTCGTCGAAGAAAAGCTGCGCGGTGTCGGACGAGAACATGCCCACTTTGCGGATCTTCTGGCGCGCGATCCCCTTCGCATCCATCGGGACGAGGATCAGCGACTTGTTCTGATGGACCTTTCCTTCCGAGGTGTTGGCGAGAAGGCAGCACCAGTCGGCCTTCATCCCGTTCGTGATCCACATTTTCGAGCCGGAGATCACGTAGTCGCCGCCATCCTTGCGCGCGGTCGTCATGATAGCCGCCACATCGGAGCCGCTGCCCGGCTCCGAGACGCCGAGACAGGCCACCACGTCGCCCGCGATGGTCGGCGCGAGCCAATTGCGCTTCAGGTCCTCGCTGCCGAAACGGTGCAGAGCGGGCGTCGCCATGTCGGACTGGACGCCGATGGCCATGGGAACGCCGCCGCAGGGGCAAACGCCGAGCGCTTCGGCGACAACGGCGGAATAGGAAAAGTCGAGGCCGAGGCCGCCATACGCCTCGTCGTATTTGACGCCGAGCACGCCGAGCGCGCCGAGCTTCTTAAAGACCTCGTGCGACGGGAACTCTTCCGCTTTCTCCCACTCCTCTACGAAGGGATTGATTTCATTCTGCACAAAGCGGACGACGGAGTCGCGGAGTTGTTCGTGCTGTTCCGTCAGTTGCAGGGAGTTTCCTCCTATCGTCACCACCCAAACCCTGGTTTGCAGCGAGCGCTTCCAGGATTTCCCGCAGATAAGGCGTACTAGCAACTTATTGATGCTAGTACAGCTTTTCGGAGGCAAGTTCGCTTGAGAGTTTTTAGCGAATGGGCGCCCACTTGCCTCCGGCTGTACTAGAAGTAAGACAGGCGCGTAGCTTTCGGAATAGGCGCGGCTCGGCGGCGGCGGCCGCGAAGCCTTGAAACACGGCAAAGCTGAACAACGCATGAACCCATCCGTCGCCAGATAGTTTTAATGACTTCTCCTTTCGCTGCTGTCAGCATGCGCCCCTCGAGCCGCCCTGGGCGCGGCCCGTTACAGGGGAGTAAATGAGCATGAAAGCTTTGATTTTTGCCGTGGCGACCTTCCTGGGGTTCGCCGCTTTCGTTTCCGACGCGAACGCCTATGTTTGCGCACGCGGCTACCGCGGAGGGGCTTGCGCCGGACCTCGCGGCGCAGTCGCGGTGAGACGGCCCTATTATCGCGGTTACCGCTCCGGATACCGCAGGTGGTAACTAAAAAAGGGCCGCGGGCGCTCCTCGCGGCCTCTTCTGGCGCCGGTTATCGAGCAGCCTCCGCTGGCCGATGATCGGTCTCAGGGCGCAGCGGACGTGACAAAAGAGCCTCGATCGCTTCATCGAGGCTCATGCGCCCTTTCACGACATTATGGACGGCTTCGCAAATTGGCATTTCGATGCCGTGCTTTTTCGCCAGCGCGACCACGGCGCCAGCCGAGTAAACGCCCTCTGTGATCGATTTCCTCGCGCCCAGGATTTCCGCAAGCGCTTGTCCCTGCCCCAGAGCGACGCCGAGCGACATGTTGCGCGACTGGATGCTGGAGCAGGTGAGGATCAGGTCGCCCAGGCCCGAAAGCCCCGTCAGCGTCTCGAAGCGCCCGCCCAGCTTTATGCCGAGCCGCACTAATTCGGCAAACCCGCGCGTCGTGACCGCGGCGTGCGCGTTCCGGCCGAACTCGCGGCCTTCGACGATGCCGGCCGCAATCGCCAAAACATTCTTCACCGTGCCGCCGACCTGGGTCCCGATAACGTCGCTGGACCAATAAAGGCGGAAATTACGGTGGGCGAGGGCGGCCATGAGCCTCGCTCCGAGCATTTCGCTTTCACACGCCAGCGTGAGCGCCGTCGGCAGATTGCGTGCAACCTCGCCCGCAAAACTCGGCCCGGACAACACCGCAACCTCTGCTTCCGGCAAGACCTCTTTCACGATCCCGCTCATGAACGTGCCCGAGGTCTCTTCGAAACCTTTCGCGCAGATCACGACCGGCTTTCCAGCTTCGAAATGCGGCGCAAGCTCCTTGGCGACCGCGCGCAGGAACTGGGAGGGGACGACGAGCAGGATGAGATCCGCGTCCACCACCTTTTTCGCCTTTGCGGTCGCCTTGATGGCGGGATCGAGGGCGACGCCGGGAAGGTAGACGCCGTTGGTGTGATGGGAATTGATCTCGGAAACCGTTTCGAATTCATGGGCCCAGAGCGTGACGTCCCGTCCGGCGCGGCGCGCGGATTGAGCGAGGGCCGTTCCCCAGGCGCCGCCCCCAAGGATGCCCACGCGCTGAAGCGCCTGCATCTCGCCGTCCTGCAAGTTTCCGATCATGGTTTTGGAGCCGCCTTCCGATGCCTGCGCAAGCCCTTTGCTCGACTTCGCGTCAGGTCTAACGCCTGACCGAGGCTTGTGGTAGCGGCAGCGCCTTGGGGACGCAAGTCCGGCTCCCTCTAATCACCCGCAACAGAAAGTTTCTGCCTTTCGCAGCCTGTATTCGGCGCTGAGGTTTCACATATCGGCCAGCGCGCGCGAGCAGGCGCATCGAGGCCATCCGTATGACCGGCGGCAATGCGGCATGCCCCGGCCCACGCGATCATGGCGGCGTTATCGGTGCAAAGGCTTGGCGGCGGCGCATGGAACGTGTAGCCGAACGCCTCGCATTCGCTGAGGAGCGCATCTCGCAGGGTCCGGTTTGCCGCGACGCCGCCCGCCGCCACAAGCCTTTTCGGCAGGCCTTCCGCATCGTAGAGCCTGAAGGCGGCGCGGAGCCTGTCTCGAAGGGTTTCAGCCGCGGCAGCCTGGAAGGAGGCGCAGAGGTCCGCGACGTCCTTGCGGCTGAGCGGCGCATGGGTCAGCGCCGCCTGTCGTACGGCTGTCTTCAACCCGGAAAAAGAGAAATCGGGGCGCACACGGCCCACGAGCGGCCTTGGCAAGGCGAACCGGCTTGGGTCGCCGTTCGCCGCCGCGCGCTCAACAGCAGGGCCGCCGGGAAATCCGAGGCGCAGCATCTTGGCGACCTTATCGAAGGCTTCGCCCAGCGCATCGTCGATTGTGCCGCCGAGCTTCTGATAGTCGAAATGCGCCCTCACCCTCAGGAACTCGGTATGCCCTCCCGAAACGAGAAGAAGAAGATAGGGCGGATGCAGGCCCTCCGTCAGCCCGACCGTCAGGGCATGGCCTTCGAGGTGATTGACTGCGGCGAGCGGCAGATTACGGACGAGCGCAATCGCCTTCGCCGTCACAAACCCCGCGAGAACACCGCCGATAAGGCCTGGACCAGCCGTGGCGGCGATGCCGTTCAGGCCGCTAAACCCAAGGCTGGCTTCGGCGAGCGCAGCCTCGATCAGCGTATCGAGCACTTGAACGTGAGCGCGGGCCGCAATCTCCGGCACGACACCGCCATAGGGCGCGTGATCCTTGAATTGCGATCGCACAATATTGGAAAGGATAACGCCGTTTCCCTGGAGGTCGCGACTTACAATTGCGGCGGCAGTTTCATCGCAGCTTGTCTCAATACCGAGCACGGTTAATTCACGATTTTTCGTCGCTCCTGTCCCCAAATGCTCTTTATTGATCGCGCGTTGCTGCATGATCCTTCATTAAGACCTTTCATTCGCTTTAATGCTGTACGCCGCGGGCGGGATATGCTTAGTGTCCCCTTCGCGGCAGGCGCCTTCATCTCCGCCGGTCAATGGCGGCGCGCCCGTACAGTCCAAGTGCACACAACCATGAAAAATCTCTCAGAAGCAAGGCAAATCCGCATTGGCACCAGGGGGAGCGCCCTTGCTCTCGCGCAGGCGCATGAGGTGCGCGACCGGCTGTCGGCCGTTTACGGCGACAAGGTCTCCTTCGAGATCGTCATCATCAAGACCACCGGCGACAAAATCCTCGACCGGGCTTTGGCTGCGGTTGGCGGCAAGGGGCTCTTCACTAAGGAACTGGAAGAAGCGCTTCTCGACAGCACCATCGATATCGCCGTCCACTCCATGAAGGACATGCAGGCCGTCTTGCCCAGGGCCCTGGAGATTGGCTGCGTTCTGCCTCGTGAGGATGCTCGCGACGCCTTCATCTCGCCCGTGGCGAAGTCGCTGCAGGATCTGCCTTCAGGCTCGGTCGTGGGAACGGCGTCCATCCGCCGCGAGTCCTTCATCCGTCACAAGCGGCCCGACCTGAAGATGATCCTGTTCCGCGGTAACGTGCAGACGCGGCTTCGCAAGCTTGAAGCAGGCGAAGCCCATGCAACCCTGCTCGCGTTTGCGGGCCTGAAGCGTTTGGGGCTCACCGACCGCATCACGCAATTGATCCCGATTGAGGATATGCTCCCAGCCCCGGCGCAAGGCGCCATCGGCGTCGAACAGCGCTCCGCCGATAACGAAACGAAAGAGATCCTTTCGGCCATCAACGACCGCGATACGTTCATCGCGGTTGAAGCCGAGCGCGCATTCCTCAGTCAGCTCGATGGGTCCTGCCGCACGCCGATTGCGGCGCTCGCCCGTATCGATGGCGACACGATCTCCTTCAAAGGCGTCATTCTCACGCCGGACGGCGCGCGCATTTACGAGACAGAGCGGAAAGGCGACGTTAAGGACGCAACCGCGCTTGGCAAGGACGCCGCGCACGAATTGTTCGACCGGGGCGGCAAGGACGTCTTCCGCAACGTCGCTTAGCAGGTGACGGAAGAGGTAATGTCGCCCATGGCCTCACGGTGAGGCCGCCGAACCGCGACAAGCTCATGGTTCGACAAGCTCACCATGAGGTTAAGCCATTGATATCGCGCGGCCTCATCCTGAGCCTGTCGAAGGATGGGGCCATGGATTTGTGCTTTTTCAACCACCGGCCAAAGCGTACCGAACTGGAGGGCGTATGCGCCTCCTTGTAACGAGACCTGAGCCCGGCGCCAGCATTTTCGCTGAAGAACTTCGCGAGCTTGGGCACGAGCCCATCCTCCAGCCGCTCCTTGAGTTTCGCGCGCTCAACTTCGATCCGGCCAAACTCCGCACCGCCCAAGCCCTTATCATCACGAGCGGCAATTGCCTCCGCGCCTTGGAAGAAATGTCCCTTTTCGCTCATGTCGCGGATGTCCCCCTCTATTGCGTTGGAGAGGGGACAGCCCGCCGCGCCCAAGCCGTGGGATTTAGGGAACTGCTCGCGACAGCAGACACAGCCGAACAGCTCGCAGCGAAAATCATTGCATCTGGGAGCAGGAATGCCACTCTTGTCCACCTGACAGGGGAATACCAAGCTTTCGATCTGGCCGGAGCGCTTTCGCGCGAAGGATTTCGCATTGAAACCGTTCACGTTTACAGCATGGAAGCTTGTCGCGGATTCACCCCCGCAATAGACGCGATGTTGAAAGCTGGCGACGTCAATGGAGTGATCCTGATGTCGCCGCGAACGGCCGAAATCTACGTTTCATTATGTCACAGACACGGCGTCGCCGACTGCGCCAAAAGCCCGTTATATTTCTGTTTATCAAAAAATGTAGCGGCCAAGCTTGCTTCCCTCGAGCCAAATCACGTGCGTGTTTCGCGGAAACCAAATCGGACGGCTCTTCTGGAACTTCTAGCAGGCTGCTGAAAAACCGCGTTACTGACAGCGCCATGCGAATATGCTTCCCTTCACGCGATGGCGAGGGAGGGTTTCATGCGCGGACAGGATGGGCGGACGGGATCGATGTTCAGCTATGTCGACCTGGAGGAGCGTATTCCTGCCCATCATCCGCTGCGCAAAATCCGGGATTTCGTGAATGCCGCCCTGGCGGCACTCGATGCAGAGTTCGCCAAGCTTTACGCCGCCGAGGGCCGCCCCTCGATTGCACCCGAGCGGCTGTTGCGGGCGGCGTTGATACAAATCCTGTTTTCGATCCGCTCGGAACGCCAGTTGATGGAGCAGATGCAATACAATCTGTTGTTCCGCTGGTTCGTGGGGCTTGGCATCGACGATCAGGTCTGGGTTCCAACCGTGTTTACGAAGAACCGCGACCGGCTTTTGACTACGGATATCGCGCGCAAACTCCTGGCCGCGATCCTGGCCCATATGGATGTGGCGCCGCTGCTATCGGACGAGCATTTCTCCGTGGACGGCACGCTCGTCGAAGCCTGGGCTTCCATGAAGAGCTTCCAGCCCAAGTCTGGAGCGGGTGGATGTGAGCCGCCGGCGGCGGGTTCGGCCGAGGCAGGCCAAGCGTCTGCCGAAGCGCAGGCTTGCGAAGCTGCCGCGCCAGCTGAAACGCCTGTGGCGGACAAGGGCCGCAATGGCGAAGTGAACTTCCATGGGCAGAAGCGCTCAAACGAAACGCATGCCTCCGTCACCGATCCAGATGCCCGCCTTTACCGCAAGGGCGGGGGCAAGGAAGCCAGGCTCTGCTATATGGGCCATGCCTTGATGGAAAACCGCAATGGTCTTGTGGTCGAAGCCTGCGTGAGTCACGCGAACGGCCATGCCGAACGGAACGCCGCGCTGGCGATGATCGAGCCCCGGGCGGACCGGCCGGTCCGCATCACTCTGGGCGCCGATAAGGGATACGACGCCGAAGACTTCGTGAACGAGCTGAAGTCCATGAATGTGACGCCGCATGTGGCGGCTAAAGCCAAGGGGTCGGCCATCGATGGGCGCACAACGCGCCATGCCGGATACGCCGTAAGCCAGCGCATCCGCAAACGGATCGAGGAGACGTTCGGCTGGAGCAAGACCGTGGGGCCAGTGGCCAAGACCATGCTGCGCGGCCTCGATCGCGTGGGTGGCCAGTTCACCCTCACGCTTGCCGCGTACAATCTTGCTCGCCTGCCAAGGCTGCTCGCCGCATAAAAGAAAACGAGGATGGCGGCCTGCGCCTACAAGCAAACTGCCATCGAGAACGCTCCGGCGAGAATAAGGTTCTACACTCGCCGCTTTTTCAGCAGCCTGCTAGTGGCGGATTGATATCGTCGCCCCTATGGGTAAGATACGGCAACGAGGCCGCAACAAGGGTCGCTTATAACAATGCCCGACGAGAAACGACCAAGACCGAGGATCAAGATGACTGCCGAGCCTGACGACACTCCGGTCGAGCCGAGTATTGCTCCCTCCGCCTACGGCAGGGCAAGCGGCCAGTCGCCGCGCCCGCGGCCAACTGTGATCGATCAACCCCCCGAGGCGCAACCGGCTAGCCTGAGCGCGCTTCTCCGTCCACTCGCAGCCGGCCTTGTCGGCGGTCTTCTCGGTGCAGGCATCCTGTCTCTGATCTTATCGGGAGGAAGTCCGGCGCCAGACGAACAGGCGCCGCTCTCGATAAAGGAACTGCAAGACAAGATCAGGGAGCAGCAAGATAAGACGGCTCAACTGAGCGACACGATCCGTGTAAAGCTCGCTGCGCCAGTGAAGACGGCAAGCCCCGATGATCTGAACGAGGTGCGCTCACGCCTCGACACTCTCTTGAAGGCCGCCAAGGCTGAAGACGAGTCGGTGCAATCCCTGTCGCAGAAGGTGCAGGCTCTTGAGCAGAAGCCAGTCGCTCAACCTGAGAAGGCGGCGGTTCAAGCTGAGATCGCTTCACAGATGGCGCCAGTTACGGAACGCCTCGCGGGTCTCGAGCGCTCTCAAAGCGAGCGGGCGTCCGATGCCCGGACAGCCGCGGCCACAATCGCGCTGACGAATTTGAAACGGGCTGTCAGCGACGGCAAACCGTTCGCCGCAGAGTTGACGGCGATCGAGAGTCTTTCCTCCGAAAAGCTGCCTATTTCCCAGCTCGCGCCATACAAAGACACCGGCGTCCCGTCGCTCTCCCAGCTGCAGCACGAATTCGCGGATATCGTTCACGACGTCATCGTGAAGCATTACCACGGCAAAGCCGAATCCTTCATGGATGAAGTTCTGTCCCGCGCCAGGGGCGCGATCCAGGTCACGCCCACGGGTGGCGCAGGCGATACCGTCGAAGCTGTTCTCGGGCGCATGGAAAGCGCCCTCAAGGCCGGCGATGTGAAAGGCGCGTTGACAGAGAGCGCCGGACTCGAAGGCCCGGCAAAGGAAGAACTGCAAACCTGGCTTGGACACGCTCAAGCTCGCGCCACGGCGGACGAGGCTGTACGGAAGACCGATCAGGAGCTGCTCGCCAGCCTGACGAAAACATCTGCTACCCATTGAGAGTTAAGAAACCGGCAACCAAGCGCGAAATCGCGAAAGCTGTGGAAGTTAAGCCATGACCCGCCTTATTGCCTATCTCGTGCTCATCGTCGCCGCCGCCGCAGGACTGTCCTGGATCGCGGACAGGCCCGGAAGCCTGGCGATCGAATGGCTTGGCTACGATATTCGCACGAGCGTTTTCATCGCGACCATCGTCCTCCTGATCTCGTTCGGCGCTTTGGCGCTTCTCGGATGGCTCGGCCTTCTCACTTTCTCTGCGCCGAAGCGGCTGTCCCGCAGGATGGACGCACGCCGCAAACGCGTCGGTCAGGAAGCCGTGCGGCGCGGCATCTTCGCGGCGGGCGCCGGCGACAAGCTCGGAGCCTTGAAAGCGAGCGCGATCGCAAGGAAGGCTGCGCCCGAAGAGCCCCTCACCCTCCTTCTCGAAGCGCAGTCGGCTCAGCTCAACGAAGACCCGATCGCGTCTCGCCAAGCTTTCGAGCGCATGCTCGACAAGCCCGGCATGGTCGCACTCGGTCTCAGGGGGCTCTACATCGAGGCGAAGAAAGCCGGGCAAACCGAAGCCGCCAAACAGTTCGCCGAGCGCGCACTGGCAGCCAATCAGGCGTTGACCTGGTCATCCTGCGCCCTTTTTGAAATGCAATGCCGTGAGAGCGATTGGCGATCAGCGCTCAACACGCTTCAGATCGCCAAGCAGAACCGTCATCTTGGAAAAACTGAAGCCGACCGGCGCCGCGCGCTTCTGCTGACGCAGCTCGCTGTCGAACTGGAGGATACGCAACAAGCTAAGGCGCTTGCCTATGCGACGGAGGCCTTCGACCTTTCTCCGTCGCTTGTTCCCGCCGCTGCCGTCGCGGGAAGGATTCTGACGGCGCAAGGTCAAACATCGAAAGCGACCAAGATTTTGACCCAGGCTTGGAGCAACACCCAGCATCCCGAAATCGCATTGATCTTCGCTCATGCCCGCAGAGGCGATTCTCCACGCGAGCGGCTATCCAGGGTGAAGTCGCTGGTGGCGGCGGGACCCGCAAGCCTTGAAGGCGACGTGGCGCTCGCCGGAGCGGCAATCGAAGCGCAAGACTGGACGGCCGCGCGCTCGGCGCTCGAGCCTTACCTCGCCAATACGCCGCCGGCTCGCGTCTGCCGCCTCATGGCGCGCATCGAGGCTGGAC
>JBAVVQ010000790.1:0-4109 GCA_049697375.1 Rhodomicrobium sp. | reverse complement strand
GCAAATAGCCGACGAAGCGAGACGCGACATAGCTTTTGCCGCTTCCCGGTTCGCCTGTCAGGAACACGCTCGCGCCGGTTTTCAGGATCTGGAGAGCTTCGTCTTGTTTCATGAAATGCCGTTGCCGCCCTTGCTCAGGCGCAACAATAGGAGAACAAAAAAGCCGTCAACAAGTCTTCCGCGAAAAGCGCCCCCAGGATTCGCTTTGTGATGGAGCCTCGCCACGTACCGCCGAGGGGGCGCCGTGTTTAATGGACCTGCCCCTTGGGCGTCCAGTTATCCTGATCCGCGTGCGCGCTGGTTACGCCGTTGCCACTCTGATTGGCCAGCTTCTCGCTGGCTTGCTTCAGGTCCAGCCATTCGGTGCGCATTACGTCCACGCTGCCATCCTTGATCTCTTCCTTTTCAGGCTTCGCGGATGCGACCCATGTCCCGGTTATCGTCGCCTTTTCAGGCGCCGTGCGGAACGCGTCGGCCCGAGCGATCAATTCCGGATTCGGCTGGTAGTTCGTATTGGAAACGACGTGGACGACCTTGTAACCATCTTTTTCGAGCTGCGTGAGAATGCCGTCCAGCGCGTCGGCCGTCGGCTTCTTGATGTCGTGGAACAGAATGATCCCTTTGCCGACCTGCTTGACGCGGCTTACCACATTGCTCGTGATGCGGGCAGAGGTAGCTCCAGGTTCCGTATCACCGGAAATCACGTCCACAGACCAGATGCTGATGTTGCGGCTGGCGAGATAGGCGGCCGTTTCGGGAGTGTCCCTCAAGCCCGGGAACCGGAAGAACGGCGCAATCGGCTTACCGAGCGCCTGGCTGACGGCGGCAAACCCCTTCTCGATCTCAAGTTTCGCATCATCCGCCGGCATGAGGTGAATGGCGCGCGGATGGGACCATGTGTGCGAGCCGATGGTATGGCCCCTTCGGTCTAACTCCTTAAGGAGTTTTGGATTTTCCTGCGCCATTCGCCCGACGGAGAAGAATGTCGCCTTCACGCAATGCTTTTGCAGCGTGTCGAGCACCTCTTGCGTGTTCGCGCCAAGCGGCCCATCGTCAAATGTCAGAACGATCTCGTGCTCTCGAAGGTTCAAGGTCCGGCTCTGTGACTTGTTCGAAACGTCATTGAGAGCCGTCCCGTAAATGGGGCCATTCTTCGAGTCGGCAGCCACGATCCTCGAAAGATGTGAGAGTTTTGGATCGTAGGCGCAGTCGGCCTCGTTGGCGAGCGCCTCGCATGAGACCGCCCCGAGGAATAAAAGCGCAAGAACGATCCTCATCGTGGACACCCGTCTTGAAAAGGGAAGCACTATTATAGACCCGAATTAAGCCTCTCTCGAAGGCCAAACAACGGCGCCCGCCCGGATTACCACCAACCTGTTGATTCGAGGCGACAGCTAGTACGCCCTGCGGGAAGTCCTGACCCACTTGGCGGGCGTCGACAGGACGTCCCGCGGATAAGGCGTCCTGGCGACTATTTAATTTTGGTACAGCCTATCGCAGGCAAGTTCGCTTGAGTGCGTGCAGCGAATGGAGGCGACTTGCCTACGGCTGTACTCGTCATTCGTCAGGAGGAAGGGCCGAGTTTCTGTGTCAGATTCTCGAACTCGCGTCTTAAATTGTCATTGCGGAAAATTTGCTCGAATCCGGGAGGATCGAATTTTTGCACAGATTCAAATGACGTCCGTGCTTCATCCATGAGCGCCTTTAACTGGAAACTTTCCTCCACAGTTTCATAAGTATTATCCGCGACACGCAAATCGAAGAGAGCCCTGTCTCGCGCCTGCGCAAGAAGCCGCCTCTGAGCCTGCAAATAGTCGCGATAGAAAATGGACACGCGTCGCGAAACCTCTTGCGCCTTCAAATTCGCCTCAAGCGCCTTGCGCTGATCGTCCCGGCTGGCTGACTGCAGCAACTCCCGCGTTTTCGCGCCTGTCTGTTCGATACTGCCCGTAATTTCCTTTAAGCGCGCGAGGTAAACTTTGTCGATGCGCTCGATCAGCATTTCCTGGCCCTGAACCAGCATCGCGAAAAGCGCCGCGTGCATGCCGAAATAGCGCCGCGCGGATTTCAGGTCCTCGTTTGACTGCTTCACAAGCGTTCCAAGCCTTTGGTCCGCGATTTTGGCTACCTCGAAAGCCGTCATGAGCTTCAGAAGGTCGCTACCGAGCACGCCATCGAGAAGGAGATCGAGCTGGTCCTGCGAAAGCGTCACGCCCGCACCGGCAAGCCCTTTGCCGATCTCCTGCTTGATGCGAAGGATGTCGGTTTCGCGCTGTTTGATATCCGCCTCAAGGGCCGTAATCGACTTGTCGACGGACTCTTTCGTCTCACTGAAAAAGGTGGGAAGCAGCCCATGTTGCGGGGCTTCCAGCCGCTTCTCACGCAAGGTTGCTATCCGGTCACGGTTCGCGGCGATTTTGTCCTGCTGTTTCCGGATGTCTTCTTGAAGCTTCAGGATTGGGGCATCCGTTACGATGGCAAGCGCGCTGTCGAGAAGCTCCCGGACTTCCTTTTCGCGCTCCTCGCGCGTTTCCGTCCAAACTGGGTCGAACAGAAACTTGTCGCGTGTAGGCAAGCCTTTTGCGCCCTCGCGATCGGCGGCGGCGCGCTTCAGGATTTTGTCGATAGAGGCAAGCAAGGCCTGAGACTGAAGCACGCTCGTATCGGGCGGCGCTTGCCGTGTTTGGGGAGCACCCGCGCTGAGCGGAGGACCGGGCGGCGTAGAAACAACCCGGGGTTCCCCTTCTTCTGCTCGAATCAAACCTGCCTGCAGTGAAAGCACCAGGACTAATATCCCGCCGCGTAGACACGCCTGCTGAAGACGCATCGTCTCCCTGCTCCACTTTTCAGCCACAGAAACCCGATAGCAAATGTAGAGTGGAAAGGCCAATTTCCAAGCATCCGCTTCCACGCAAAAGCGTGACCGGCGCGCAGCTGGTAATGCGTTCTCTGGCTTTTTGTTGCGCAGCCTTTGGAGAATCCGGCCGTGACGAAGTTCTCTGTGTTCAGCCTCCTTGCTGTCGTGGGGCTCGCGGCTGTAACGGCCTCCCCTGCGATGGCGAAGGAGCAGGCTTCCAAGACATGGACGGCGTCCAAAGCCGCGCATCTTCGCGTCGCACCCTCAAGCGAGTCGCCCGTCGTCGCCTCCGTCCCGAAAGATGCCATACTGACTTCTCACCAGCCCTGCGCGAGAGGTTGGTGCGCCGTCGAATATAGGGGTATCCGGGGCTGGATTTATGATGTTCTCCTTGTTGAACAGCTTGGGAAAGCCATGCCTGCCACCCAGGAGCCCTTGGCGAAAGCCAGCCTGCAAAGGCCGTCGCCCGCGTCCGTCGCCACGGCCTCATATCGCGTGATTGGACTTGGGGCTGAAGAAAGCCTTCCTATTCGAGAATCGCCGACGGACACGGCACGGGTGGTCGGAGAACTTCCCCCAGCCGCGAAGAATATTGCAGGGCTTGAGACATGCATGCGCCAGTGGTGCCTGATCGAGCATAATGGCGCGAGGGGATATGTTCGAAGCCGCTTTTTGGCCCGTTCAGATGAAGTTTCCTCTCCCAGGTACGGCATCAATGGCGAGGCGAACTTGAAGGTCTTCAGCTTTGGTGGTTCCGACGCGGATATCGTCGGCGAAATTCCATACTATGCCGTCGGGGTTGCGCCCATTGGCGATTGCAATGCCGAGTGGTGTCATGTCCGTTATCTTGGCCTCGTGGGTTTCGTAGACGCCCGCCGCCTGCGCCTGGAAGCGTCTCCTCAGCGTTAGCGGCGCCAAGCTAACGGCGACAGCGATCAAGCGGCCTTTGGATGAGCAGCGCTTTTTTCTTGCGGCGGCCACGGGAGCATTCTAACGAAAGAGTCAAGACAGGATTGGCGGACTGCGCCAGTCAAAGCTGCCGTTCAACCTCAAGTTAGAGTCGTAGCGCTTCATGACCACAGACCAGTTTGCTGTTTCGGATCAGGCGGCTAGTTTTGACAATAACGGGCTCAAAGAACAAAAGGAAAAGGTGCGCCGCTTCCGCAAGCGTTTGCAAGCGCGCGAGGCGTTTATACTTCCCGAGATCTGGGACGTGGTGTCCGCCCGGGTCATGGCTGACGCTGGGTTCGAC
>JBAVVQ010000789.1:0-2589 GCA_049697375.1 Rhodomicrobium sp. | reverse complement strand
CACCTTGTGAGCAATTGCTGGGTGCATCTCTTCGCCATCGGAGACGGAGGGCGAAAGATCAGCCGTTACAGGAACGGCTCCTGGCGCCCGGCCATCGAGAAAGACGTGGCCGTTCCCGAACGGGCCGCGGCGTGATCGCGCCGTCTCGCTATGCGGGCAAGCGCGCCGCGCTTGCGACCATGCACCAAAAGCAAGAGGCGATCGCCCCGCCTCTTGAGCGCCTTAGCGGGCTCCGTCTTGTTGTCCCGGCGGGGCTCGACACCGATGCCCTTGGCACCTTCACGGGCGAAATCCCGAGGAAGGGCACGATTGTGGAGGCCGCGCTTACCAAGGCGCGACTCGGCATGAAAGCCACAGGCTTGCCGCTCGGCATCGCGAGCGAAGGGGCCTATGGTCCACATCCCATCATCCCCTTTGCGCCATGTGCGACCGAACATCTGGTCTTTGTCGATGATGAACGCGGAATAACCGTCACCGAAACCATCGTTACCCTCGAGACGAACTACGCGCATAAAGAGGTCGCGTCGTGCGATGACGCCGAGGATTTCCTTAACCGCGCTGGTTTTCCGGCGCATGGCGTGATCGTACGGCCGGACAAGCCAACAAAGCGCCTCCTCGCCAAGGAGCCGATTTACAAGGATCTGGGATCAGAGCCTGCCCTCGCTGCGGCGATCGCCGCCAGCGCCGAACGTTCAAGCAATAGACTCGCCCGGCTTGAGACGGACATGCGGGCACACCGCAATCCAACCCGCATGAAAGTCATCGCATGCGTTGCCGAAAAACTCGCCTTGCGGCTCGCGACCCCTTGTCCGCGCTGCGACTCGCCGTGATTTGGTTTTGCGCGCAGAGAACCGGGATTACCGTGTTCCTGCTGCGGCGCGCCAACGGACATGCACAAATCCGTCATCGAGGCGTGTCTGGCCTGTAAATTTGAAATAAACAAGTCGCCCGAGCACGGCAAGACCGAGGCCGATCCGCAGTATTGTTCGTACTGCAATCCGTGAATTCAGGCCAAATTGAATAGAAGAATAGGAAACTATTCACACGCGACGCAAGGTCATCGTGAAAGATAGTTGCTTCACGGAGCTTATACAAAATCTTGCATTAACGGCCATACCGGCAACTCTTGACACGCAGGCGCGTGCAAGGAAGTGGCGGATGGAAGTTAGAGGGCTTGGCAACAATGAAACGGATTGCGTCAGGTCCTGAAGGGTTAGCCGTCCCAAATTCGAATTCTTCGAAGGGCGGCTATCGACCCTGAAGAGCCCTGAGGTCGAGCGAATACCCGCAACATCGCCGGCACCGTCAAAATTAGCGCCGGCCCTTCCTCTGCTGGTACCCGTCGTCACCGGCGCGCTCTTCAAATCCCCATAGCCCGCTGAAAGGTTGCCGCGCTGAACCCCGCGATTTCGTGTCTTGGCGCTTCTCGGACGCCTGCCGCCGTGCGCGTGGAGAGCTCAGTTATGCAGGCGTCCGATCTTCGCTCCCTGGACATAAGATCGCGCTACCAGCAAAATTCCATCGGTAACTCGCAATCAAAGTCGTGAGTACATCCCTTGCGTCCTCGATCGAACACGATGCGGAGACGGTGCTCTGCGCCCATTCTTACTCCAACGCCACATGCGGCGGCTGCAGCATTCGTCACAGAAGACGGAGTCCCTGGAAGGGTAATCGTTATCTCCGTGATGCTTTCAACTCCAATCCGATGCCGGGACGCTAGACCCTGATGCGAAGGCAACGCGTGCGGCAGGCGCGAGCGGGCAATGAAGAACCAGAGCGGTTCGGCCAGCGATGTGCCTTGGCAGATATACGCCACTAACCCTGCAGGGAAGAAGGAGGGCCTATACTCATAATACCCAAACGGCGGCAGGACGGTGTCTGCATCGCTGGAGCGGAGGCAGATGCCGAAGGGGGACGCAGTAGTCGAACGCTCAATCCAACGATCCGCAAGTCGTAGAGGGCGCGTGGCTGGATTGCTCGCCTCGTCAACGTTTTCAACCCACAGCAACTCGAGCATTGCGTTGTCGAAGAAGAAGCGCCGATTCGCAGTGCCCTGACCTGCGTGCCGGTTCGGTGGTCCTTCCGTAAGCCCGAGCCGTAGTAATGCCCCAGCGCTAGGTGCGTCCATGTCGGTCAACACGAAGATATGGTCAATCTCGTATCCCATAATCACTCCAGCCAGTTGCAAGCGCGTGTCAACAAACAACAGCTCAAGACAGCGAGAGTGATCCATCAGTAGCGCGTCAGCAAGGTGTCAATCTCGCCCATGAAGCCGCGCCCGGCGGGCGGAAAGGATGCGGTAGGTGCCGGGGCACAAGCGGAAGTCTGTTCAACTATCTTGAACGTCTGGTTGCGACCCTTCTGAGACGGATGCTCTCATACGCCACCAATGCTCGCCAGAAACTATTTAACTAAGCGTTGGATTTCGGCAGCAGGCCGAAAAGAGACATTAGGCCGATTTAGGGGAGTGCCCGCTGCTGGAGGATGAGCTGTCGTTCCTGCCGATGCTTGCCCATCACTCGAAACGCGCCATTCGCTTTTTTATATCTACTTATCTATAGTCCGCCAAGCTCTCATTCTGCTCACTAA
>JBAVVQ010000788.1:0-3603 GCA_049697375.1 Rhodomicrobium sp. | reverse complement strand
GATGAGGGGGAACAGCTCTCATCTCACACCTGTCCGCGACGTTGTGGCGATGTCGGTCAGATTGACGACGCGCGTGAAACGGCTCGACAGGCTTTCGTCATGGCTGACCATGACGAGCGTCGCGCCGGCGGCCTCGATGACGGCAAACAGAAGATCGAGGAAAGCCTGCTGCCTGTTTCGGTCGAGCGACGACGTCGGCTCATCGGCGATGATCAGTTCTGGCGCGCCGATCAGGGCCCGCGCCGCCGCGACGCGCTGCTGCTGGCCGACACTCAGGTTTGCCGCCGATGTGTTTTCGATGACCGACTTTTCGAGGCCGAGGGTTTCGAGCAGCCGCGCCGCCTCGGCGTGGGCCCCGCCTTCCGCTTCGGCCCGCGCTCGGCGCCTGCGCGAAAAGCTGAGCGGAAGCACGACATTATCGATCACCGATCCATAGGGCAGAAGATTGAACATCTGGAAGATGATGCCGTAGTGCTCCGCCCGGAAGCGGTCGCGCGCTGCTCCGCTGAGCTTGGCGATATTCGCGCCCAGCACTTCGATAACGCCGTCCTGTGGCGTGACGATGCCGGCGAGGAGACTGAGAAAGGTCGATTTGCCGGACCCGGAGGGACCCACGAGAAACAGCCGCTCTCCGCGTTCAAGCGCAAAGTCTTCAATGACGAGGCTGAATGCGTTGCGGCCAGGCCAAACGAACCTGACGCCCGACATCCGGACGATGTGCGGACGCGCCGTCTCGACGAGAGGTTCGGCCAACGCCGTCGAATCGGTCACATGATCCCCGTCAGATCGAGGCGCGGCTTGTCGCGGTTGACCTCGTAGCTGCTCTGACCCTTCGGGGAGATAAGCGAGATATCAAGCTCCTGGGCGTTGGGAAACGCCTTGAAATAGTCGAATGTCATGGATGTGAGGCGGTCCGGCGACGCGCACTCGAAGGCATATTCGGCGTGAAACTCCGAGTGATGATGGTCTGCGGCTTCGTCGTCGGCGTCAGGCTTCGCGCCTTCGGCATGATGCTCATGCTCGTGCTCGTGTTCCGCTTCGATCGAGACTTTCGAAGCATTTTGTGTGCAGCCGGCGGCTGCCGCGGGCGTGAAGAGGGAAAGGCCAGAGGCGAGCGTCGCTTTCGCCTTCTCAATCGCAGCACTTTGTGCCCGCGTGGCCGCCTCGTGCTCAAAGCCCACGATATCGGCGCCCGGCGCTTCAAGTTCTATGGACACGGTCCTGTCTTCGATGGCGATGTTCAGCCGGCCATGTCCATGCACATGCGCGCCAAGCTGCCTGTGCTCCTCCCCCGCGGCGGAAAAAGCGATGCAGGTGACGATGCCCGCGAAAACGAATGCGTTTTGCCTCAAGCCCATTGAGATTGCCTCCCAAAGTTTGCAGTGGTTTATCATTTAGGCGCGACTATGGTCTGGCGGTTCATTTTTTATGCTATTGTATAACATTACATTACAAGCTTGGAGAAGCAGGCTTTTGGGGATGACCGCAGCCGCTTCCCCGGTGGAGCCCCTTTTCTGAACGCTTGCGCTTGCCAGCCGCTGCCGGGCGACACCGTGAGCCGGGTTTCACTCATCTTTCTCTCCAGTTTGAGGCTCGCGACGGCCCTCGTCCGAGACACGGCTGCTGATCCAATGTAATGTTATTATATTACATATCTTGGCTTGGCAAGGGCCTGCATTGCCGACCCGGCCGAAAGCTGTACTGGATCAGGAGAGCGCTGGAACACCTTCTCCGCGCGCGAAGTCCTGTGAGCGCCCGCTGCATGTGGGGCACGACTTCCCGCGGGGCGTTCTGGCGCCTTCAGCGTCTGGAAAAAATGGCGAGCGTCGATTCCTCGGTCCGGGTGACCTTGTCGAGGTCGTCTTGAGAGCCAGGGCTCCCTCGGTCGAACATCACGCTTGAGCCTGCTTTCGTGGCGGTAATCTTGACAAGAAAGCCGTCCGGCATGCGCACAAAAGCATATTCCGCATAGAATGACCGCGGGCCGGCGTTGCAGGACGCAAAAACCTTCCTGACCTCAGCTCCGTTCACGAAACGCGGAGCGCGCTTACCGCTGGCGAACTCACCCTTGCAGCTTGCGAGGTCGTCGGTGGTCATTTGGCCGACGTAACGGTCAAGGTCGATAGACCCTGCTTTCTCCGCGGCGGCGAGCGAGCCGAGCGAGCCATCCTTGAATTGCCACAAGAGCGCGTTCGACTTGTCGCCCGTGCCTTGAGGCAGGAAGCGGTAATCGGCGAAGCCGGCATTCTTGAGAATTTCCTTTGCATACGGAATGAGCTGATCGCGGGTCACCGGTTGGGGCGCATCGCGGCCGCTCTTCGCCGCTGGCTGACTATCATCGAGGCGGCCCTGATCCTTCTCCCGTCCTGAGCCAAAAGCGCCTGTCCCTTCCGCTTTTGCGCAGCGGCGGAGTTCGGTTATGGCATCCGCGCTGCCTTTCAGGCTGAACGCGGTATCGCCATAGCTCGATGAAATGCGCAGCGTCGTTCCGTGTTGCAGGCTTTGGATGGTTTCTTCGGAAGAGGGAATATCGATCCTAAGAAGCTGGCCGGCGCTTTCCGGCGTGCCCGGCCCTGAATGGATGAGCTTGCCGTCAGCATAAAGCGCATATTGGAGCGGGGAGCTTGAGAAACCTTCGGGTCTCACGAGCAACAGCGCCCAGCTGCCGCTGGGACGAAGCGCGATTGAAAGGCTGAATCCATTATCATAATGCGTCCTGGCGGAGCATACGGAAACAGCGCCATTGTCGTCCCGGTAATAGGCTGTGCCTTCCCACGAGCCGGATTGAAACGCCTTCGTGAACGCGGCGTCGGCTCTCTCGCAGGTTAACAGGCCTCCGGCGGCTAAAAGCAAGGCAAGATAACGCATACAACCTCACAACAACGCATAACAACCAATCCCGCGAGTAAATCGCGAGAATTCGCACTTCGGCCGCCATTTATTATTGTGGGCTTGCCGCCCGTCCTTACGCTTTCCACTTCGCCCTAAAAAGCGCACGCACCAAGAACCCGACTTACCATAAAAATATTTCTGTTGATAGCTATTTTTTCCGCTTTGATTAATATTCTAGACCGTGGCTCCGCATAATCGCGCCGCCCGCGCGAAAAAGCCTGTCTTCCTCGAACCTTAGCCCGGTGAGTTGGACCCCAAGCGGCAGGCCGTTCACGGTCAGGAGTGGCAAATTCAAGGCCGGGACGCCGAGAAAAGTCCACAATGAGCAGAAAATGGGATCGCCCGTTGTCTTGAATCCGAGCGGCGCCGGCCCGGTGGAAGATGGCGTCAAAATGGCGTCATAGGGTGCCGCCAGATCCTCGATCCGCCGGTAAAGACGCTTGCGCTCGCGCAGCGCGGCGGCATAATCAACCGCGCTGATTGCGCGCCCGGCTTCGAGGGCATTCCGCATCGCGGCGCTCAGGCGATCCTTCCCCCGGTCGTAATAGCCGCCAAGGTTCAAGGCGATTTCGGCAAGCATGATGGTCCGGTAAAGGGCGACTGCGCGATCAAACTCGCGGGGAAGGACAAGTTCCTCGCAAGCCGTCCCCAGCGCCCGAGCCAAATTCAAGAAAGCGGCTTTTGTGCTGTCCTCGGCGGACGGCCATGCGG
>JBAVVQ010000787.1:0-5703 GCA_049697375.1 Rhodomicrobium sp. | reverse complement strand
GAGAAGCCTGATCTGAGGGTCGTTCTTCGAAGGCTCCATGGCCATCAGTTTGTTGTTCGTCGGCCTGATCGCAAGCAGCGTCCATGGCCAATTCGCAACGAGAATGAGCGCGCCGTAGAGGAAGCGGTTCTCGCCCGTTTCATTCCAGGCCGCAACGCCGCACGCGAACCCAAGGAGCGCGAGCGCGGCCTGCATCGCGAAACCCCGCTTATAGGACGGCTTCCATTCGCTAAGGAGCCCGGCGTCATCCAACGTGAGGCGCGCGGGTTGTTCGGCGACGTTGATATAGATCGCTGCTCCGGTGAAAGCCGCGGTGATGGTGAGCGCGAAAAGCCCGAACACAGACATGGCTGGCCCGTCAAACAAGCATTGTGACAGGCTCCTCCACGAAGCCCTTGAACGCCGTGAGAAGCTGCGCGCCGAGCGCTCCGTCCACAACGCGGTGATCGCAGGAGAGCGTGCAGCCCATCATGGTGGCGATGGCGATTTGCCCGTTCTTCACGATGGGGCGCTGCTCGGCCCGCCCGACCGCGAGGATCGACGCGTGCGGGGGGTTGATGACGGCGTCGAAGTGATCGACGCCGAACATGCCGAGGTTCGAGATCGCGGTCGTACCACCCTGGTATTCGTGCGGCGCAAGGCGGCGGCGGCGGGCGCGCTCGGCCAGCGATTTCATCTCGCTGGAGATCTTCGCGAGCGTCTTCCCTTCCACGCCTTTGATAATGGGCGTGAAAAGGCCGCCCTCGATGGCGACAGCAATCCCGATGTCGGAGCTTTTGTGAAGAAGGATGCCGCGCTCGGTGAAGGTGGCGTTGGCTTCGGGGACGCGCTGCAGCGCCAACCCCATCGCCTTGATGAGGAAATCGTTCACGGAAAGCTTGTATGCATTCGGGCCGTCTTTCGGAGAGCGCGCATTGAGCCGTTCCCGCGCATCGAGGAGCGAGTCGATCTCGCAATCGATGGTCAGGCGGAAATGGGGGATTGTCGCCGCCGCCATTGTCAGCCGCGCGGCGATGGTTTTCCGCATATTGTCGAGCGGGCGGATCTCGTAGCTGCCCTTTTCGTAGAGCGCGAGAATCTGGTCGTCTGGCATCGCCGCCGGGAAGACCCGGCTTGGCACAAGCGCTCCGCCATTTTGCGGGGGCGGGGCTTCCGCGGCGGCGGACTGCGGCGCAGGGGCTGCAATTCCGGAACGCACGGCCTCGTCCACGTCGTGCTTCACGATGCGCCCATGCGGGCCGGATCCCCGAAGCCGGGACAGATCGATGCCCGACTGCGAAGCGAGCCGCCGGGCGAGCGGCGACGCAAAAATGCGGCTCTCGCCGTTTGCTTTCGCGGGCGCGGGCGTCTCTTTAGCCTTCGCAGGTTGCTGGGGCGCAGGTTCGGGGGCCGGCGCCGGTTGCCCGGCTTTCGGCGGGGCAGTCCTGGGCGTCTCTACTTGCGACTGCGGCGCCTGCTTTGGCGCAAGCTGTGCGGGTTCCGCGCCGTATCCCTTCAACGCGGCCGCATCCTCGCCTTCCGAGAGAAGCACCGCGATAGGCGTGTTTACGGCGACGCCTTCCGTCCCTTCCGGGATCATGATTTTCCCGATAACGCCCTCGTCTACCGCCTCGACCTCCATTGTCGCCTTGTCGGTCTCGATCTCGGCGATAGGATCTCCCGAGGCCACCTTGTCCCCTTCCTTCTTCAACCACTTTGAGAGCTTGCCCTGTTCCATGGTCGGCGATAGCGCGGGCATGAGGATTTGGGTGGGCATGACGTGATCCTTGAGAAAGCGGCGGCAGATCTAACGGCGTTCTGGAATGTTACGCATCGTCGGCGTCAATAACGATTTGAGGGGCTCGCCTGCCGAGCGGCTGAAACTGTCCGCCGCTCGCAAGCTTCTTCTGCGCCAGATACGCGATTTCATCTTCGATATCTTCGATGAGGCATTTGCGATCGACGAGACGATCCGCGGTCAAGCGATAGCGCGTGTTGAGATAAGCGTCCGTCACGATCACGAAATAGCCTTTGCCACCGGCTTCGTAATCAGCGGCGTGGCCATCGCCGTATTTCGTCCAGGGCGATCGCTTTTGCATTGCCTCAGAGCCTACGCAAGCTTTGCCAGACTGACCAACAGATGGCGGCGCCGCTCGCTTTGCGTTTCGTCATCCCGGCCAAGCGAAGCGCGAGCCGGGATCGCAAAGAAATATGTATTTCATCTGTGACGATCCCGGATAGGGCTTGCGCCCTTCCGGGATGACAACAACTGCGATCCGTGGACATGTCCGAAACACTTTGCTCAGGTGCGGTAACAGACAGCTTTCGCCGCGGCGATAACGCGCGCGGCGTCCGGCAATGCCAGCTTTTCGAGGTTCGCCGCATAAGGCATCGGCACGTCGGCGCCCGAGACCTTCGTCGGCGGGGCATCGAGGTAATCGAAAGCGTGTTCCACGACCTGCGCGCAAA
The DNA here is from genome assembly GCA_049697375.1 of Rhodomicrobium sp. Taxonomy (GTDB): domain Bacteria; phylum Pseudomonadota; class Alphaproteobacteria; order Rhizobiales; family Rhodomicrobiaceae; genus Rhodomicrobium. Next base: position 3,255 of record JBAVVQ010000787.1, on the reverse strand, counting down.
TCTCGGAGCCGACCGAGCAGATGGGCCAAGCTTCTTCCACGGTGACGATGCGGTTCGTTTTTCGCACCGACGCCAGCACGGTTTCGATATCAAGCGGGCGAAGCGTGCGGAGATCGATCACCTCCGCGTCGATCCCCTCGGCCTCCAGTTGCTTTGCGGCTTCAAGCGCGTGGAGCATGCTCCGCGACCAGGAAACGATGGTCACATCCTTGCCTGACCGCGCCACTTTCGCCTTACCGATGGGGATCAACCAGTCATCGACTTTTGGCACATGCCCGGTCGCCCCATAGAGGATTTCGTTTTCAAGAAACACGACAGGGTTCGGATCGCGGATCGCGGCCTTCAAAAGCCCCTTCGCGTCTGCCGAAGTCGAGGGCGCGATCACTTTCAGCCCCGGAACGTGGGCGTACCAGGCGGAGAACTCCTGGCTATGCTGCGCGGCGACGCGCGCGGCCGCGCCGTTCGGCCCGCGGAAGACGATGGGGCACCCCATCTGGCCGCCGGACATGTAAAGCGTCTTGGCCGCCGAATTGATGATCTGGTCGATGGCCTGCATCGAGAAGTTGAAGGTCATGAACTCCACGATGGGACGAAGGCCGCCCAAGGCCGCGCCAACGCCGAGACCGGCGAAGCCAGCCTCGGTGATCGGGGTATCGACCACGCGGCGCGGGCCGAACTCATCGAGCAGGCCCTGCGTGACTTTGTACGCGCCTTGATATTCGCCGACTTCCTCGCCCATCACGAAAACGTTGTCGTCGCGCCGCATCTCTTCGGCCATGGCTTCGCGCAAGGCTTCGCGCATGGTCATCTGGACCGTCTCTGCGTCTTCAGGGATTTCGACAGCGCTATCATAACCGGCAGGACGCCGATCCCGCGCCGTATCCTGGACGCGGACATCGACAGCAGCGCGCGGTTCGCTCGCGCCGCCGCCGGTCATCGGGGCGGGGGTTGCGGCGGGATGGGCGCCACCATTGGATTTGGCCACGGCCCCGTTCGCGAGGTCGGACGTGTCTTCCCCATCCGTGACGATGACCGCAATCGGGGTGTTCACCTTCACGCCCTCGGTGCCGGCCGGAACCAGAATCTTCCCAATCTTGCCCTCGTCGACGGCCTCGACCTCCATCGTGGCCTTGTCCGTCTCGATTTCGGCTATGACGTCACCGGAGCGGACCTCGTCGCCCTCGGCTTTCACCCATTTGGCGAGCTTGCCCTCTTCCATCGTGGGGGACAGGGCTGGCATCAGCACTTGTGTCGGCATTCATCCTCCCTGTCACGTTGCCGCGCAATCTGAGCGGCTGGGCCAAGCGCGGCCGTGACGTAAATGATTATCGCAACACATCCGTGTAAAGTTCGGCCGCGTCCGGCTCCGGATCGCGCTGAGCGAAGTCCGCCGCCTCGTTCACGATGGCCCTGATTTCCTTGTCGATGGTTTTCAGATCGTTCTCGTTTGTGCGGCCTGTTTCGAGAAGGCGGACGCGCACATGCTCTATGGGGTCGCGTTCGTGGCGCATCTTCTCGACCTCCTCTTTCGTGCGGTATTTCGCCGGATCGGACATGGAGTGGCCGCGATAGCGGTAGGTCAGCATTTCGAGGATGCAGGGCCCCTTGCCGTCGCGGGCATGGGCCACGGCTCCTTCGCCCGCCGCCTTCACGGCGCGGACATCCATGCCATCGACCTGCTCCCCGGGTATATTGAAACTCGCGCCGCGCTGTGAAAGATCGGTGACGGCCGAGACGCGATCGACGCGTGTGCCCATGCCGTATTTGTTGTTCTCGACGACATAGACGACAGGGAGGCGCCAGAGCGCCGCCATATTGAACGCCTCGTAGACCTGGCCCTGGTTCGCGGCGCCGTCACCATAATAGGTGAGGCAGACATGGCCGTTGCCCTTGTACTTGCTGGCGAACGCTAACCCCGTGCCGAGCGGAACCTGCGCGCCCACAATGCCGTGCCCGCCATAGAAGGATTTCTCCACGGAGAACATGTGCATGGAGCCGCCCTTCCCCTTGGAATAGCCGCCCCGCCTGCCGGTCAGTTCCGCCATGACGCCCTTCGGATCCATGCCGCAGACGAGCATGTGGCCGTGATCGCGATAGGCTGTGATGACCTGATCGCCTTCCCTGATCGCCATCTGCATGCCGACGACGACCGCCTCCTGGCCGATATAGAGGTGACAGAAACCGCCGATCTGCCCCATGCCGTAGAGCTGACCCGCCTTCTCCTCAAAGCGGCGAATGAGGAGCATCTCCCGGTAGGCGCGCAGCTCTTCCTCTTTGCTCAATTCGGGGGGAGCCTTTTTATTGGCCTTCTCTGACTCGTCGAGCATATGCAGGGCTTCCCTCAGCTCATTAATCAGGACTATCTATTTATACCAGGGGCATTACCGCCCTGAGTCGCATTTTTTTAATACGTTCTTTTCCGGGCCTAATCCACGGGGTCATCTCGCATCAGCGAAGACTAGAGCGCCGGACTTTAAATGCGACCCACGGACGGGTCTGCGGCTTCGTCGCATTTAAAGTCCATAAGGCGCTCTAAAGCCTTAAAATTCTAGCGCGGCTTATGGATTTGAAATCGGCTCTGCGCTTGCCACAAAGGTGAGGCCGATTTCAAATCCGCCGCGCTAAGACTAACGCGCTCTTTCGCTATTCACGATCACAATATCGGTGGGCCGGGCGAAATCGAGAAGGGAGCGGGCTTGTTCGTCGAGCAGGTCTGGTTGGCTCGCAGCCTTGGGACCAAGAAGCTCCGCGTCGCGCTCAAGGCGCGCGCGCTGCGTCTTGAGAGCCGCCAAGTCTTTTCTCATAAGAGCAACTTTCGCACGAAGCATCTGGTTGGCGACCAGTCCATGAGGGCCGCGCACAGCGTCCGCTGCGACATAGACGATCATCCCGATGAGCGCCGCGAGCAGCATCATCTGGCGCAAGATTTGAGAATTCTGCCCTCTCATCTCATAGCCTCCCGTCTGGAAGGACTATGAAGCGACGGCGCATACCGGAAGGTTAACGTGAGGCTGAGCGCACTGCTGAAACTCTTCGAGTGACCGACGCGCCACTGAAGACGAGTCCGAGATCGTCATGGGAAATTGTTATGCATAGCTTACGGTCGACCGGACAAGGTACGAGAAGACGAACTAGGCTTTGGTTCTGGGTGAGTTCTGGCGCCCCGTAGGAGAGTCTCATACACTTTCCAAGCCGTTGTTTCAACGCAGTATTTTCAAAGGTTTGGGAAAATCTCGGTTTAGGTTTGGGAATTTT
>JBAVVQ010000786.1:0-1971 GCA_049697375.1 Rhodomicrobium sp. | reverse complement strand
GATCGCTCACATGGGTTTTTAGGAACTTCTCCACGGTGCGGCGGCCTTCCTCCTTCAGCATGATCAGAAACGCCCACTCCGCATTGAGCTTGGAGGAGTAACCGAGGCTCGTCATGATCGCGCTCGAGATAAGATGCACGCGCATTCCCGCCCACTTCGCCCCTTCGCTTTGTCCGGGATCGGCAGCCTGACGCAGCAGCGCCATCATACGCAATTCCTTGAGCAGAGTGGCATTGAAGGAGATTTCATTGAGGCGGTTCATGATCTCTTGGGCGGAGCGCGGCGTCCCTGGACGCTCGACCGGATTGATCGCCACGATCAGCGTGTCTTGCGAGGTGCATTCCCGCACCAACGGCGTCATGGTCGGGTTTCCGGAATAGCCGCCATCCCAATAGGGCTCACCGTCAATCTCAATCGCCTGAAACATTGTTGGAAGGCAGGCGGACGCGAGGAAGACGTCCGGCGTGAGTTCTGCGTTACGGAATACGCGGCCGCGCCCAGTATGAACGTTGGTGGCGGTAACGAACAACTTGATCGACGACTTTCGAAGTCCGTCAGCGTCGACACAAGCCGCCAAAATATCCCGAAGAGGATTTAGCCCCGCAGGATTGAGATCGTAGGGCGAGAACAACCTCGCCGCCATGTCTAATGCAAGGAACACCGGCGACGTATCCATTGTCCACCGCCCTAGCAGCATATCGAGCGGCGATCGCTTAAGCGGGCTGTAAAGAGCTCCATCTGCGACGCGGCGCCAGAAGTCATCAAGAGCTTTCCTGGCTTGTTCGGGTCCGCCTTTCGCATAACCGCAAGCAAGAACGGCGGCATTCATCGCCCCGGCCGAAGTCCCCGAGATGCCGTCGATCTTGAGCCAAGGCTCCTCAAGAATCCGGTCCAAAACGCCCCATGTGAAAGCGCCATGAGAACCGCCCCCTTGGAGCGCGAGATCAACCAGGACGGGTTCGCGCATTAAGCTCACTCACCTTTTGGGGCAACTCGGACTCTTGTGAGTTCCGATTGGGTAGCATGGATTGCTTGGTGGCAACCCCAAGTGCGGATCTCTCCGTCGTGGCTCTGTCGCCCATCTTTTTAATGATCGAACCAGATTTGTACTTTAACATTTGTCAAAGACTTGTCCCTTGCAGCCGATTAGCCATGTAGGAACAGGTGTTCGTTGGGAATTTATTCAGTCTGTTCCTGCGGTTGGAACGGCTCCGGCAAGCACGCAAACGCAGGCCTCAACCACTCCCCGCGGCACCCGAGATAAGCTGAATAATCAAGCTTACGAACACGTCCCGCACCGGGACTTGTCGAACTTTCTTAGTAGCTGCAGAAGTTATTAGCGTTGCTGGATTGGCTCGGACCGTAACCGGCATTTAGGCAGTTACTATACGGGCCTTTCTACTATCGTCCTCGCAAAGCCTGCAGTCTAGTTTCGGAAAATACTCAGCGAGATGAGCTTCGCTTTTTCAGCCGCGTCGGCAAATGGGCTTGGCGGATTTCGACCTGGTTACCTGAGAAGCACTCGCTGAACTTAAAGGGATTCGAACTTCGGCGAGCATGCCGTCAAAGATGGGCATTTTGCGCTTCCCTATGCCGGCGCGCGGAGCGACCGCTCAAGCCTTCAAAGCCAAAACTCTCTGTGCTGACCCAAACTGGGAAAGAGGGCCAAAACGAGGGGTTGAATCCGGTACAATCGTGGCAGCCACGCCTTCACCGCCATGAGCGAGAAAGGTGAGTTTAAGGAGGCCGTAAAAGCCTTTGCGGGCCTTCAGATCGCCCATGACTCCGAACTTCAAAGCACCGAAAACATCGGAAGGGTCAGCCTGGACATCGAAAGTACGACCTTTGATGGTGGCATTTCCCGATTTCCCGAGAACCACGGCGCCCAAAGGTAAGGCGTGAACGTAAACTCCCAGCCGCTGGAGATGGCGTTCGGCTCAACGGCTTGCGGCTGCGGCGCGGAGAGGTCAG
>JBAVVQ010000785.1:0-3896 GCA_049697375.1 Rhodomicrobium sp. | reverse complement strand
GTTCTTGTGCGCCGAGCAGGTGAAGGTGGGACGAGATTCATGGCAAAATAATGGGACGCTAAAGGTCGACGGCAGCACTGCACGGCTTAGTACGACCAAAGGCTGAGCTCTCGCAAGACCACACGCTATCCGCCGCCTGGATGGGAGCAGCCGGTCACAATCTCGTCTGATTTTTAGACAGATCTACCGATCAGAGTTCAGCTCGGCGTATACAGTTATGCAGCGCGTGTCGCCAACTGCTGGGAGCATCCGTTTCGGTAAAAGCATGGCGATAATGTTTTCTGTCCTGGTGCCAACGCACAGCTCAACGTACACTTCGCCCAATGTCCCCGGTCGTCCGGGCTTCACGCGGCAGAACCATTCCCGATACCTCGGCTCCTTGTGGGGTTGACGTGGCTTTGAACGGCTTTTCTAAGCTAAAGCTCGCGCCACGCCCAGCTCCGGCAGGCTGTCCGCAGAAGGCGGCGCCCCCGCTTCTGGGGGTGGCTCCCGCTCCGTCTGTGGATGCCGTGGCGGCTGCTCTTGCGGGAGCCCGCCGCCGCGTTGTCAGCGTCGCAGCTTTCAGTGGCGTCATTAATTTTCTGACCCTGTCTGGCTCGATCTATATGCTCCAGGTCTATGACCGGGTGCTGCCGAGCCGAAACTTTGCCACGCTGATTGGGCTGTCGGTGATCTTAATCGCCGCCTATCTGCTGCAGGGATATCTCGATGCGGCACGGTCGCGCATGCTGACGCGGATTGGGGCGCTGTTCGACGCTGAGCTGCAAAAGCCGATTTATGCGGCGCTGGCCACGATGCCGCTGAAGGGGGCGCCTAGCGCAGCCGTCATGCAGCCCTTGCGCGACCTTGAGATGGTCCGCGCCTTTCTTTCCGGCATGGGGCCCACGGCATTCCTCGATATGCCATGGATCCCGATTTTCATGCTTGCGCTCTTCATTTTTCATCCGCTGATCGGAGCTGCAGCCACGTTGGGAGCGACGCTCATCATTGCGACGACGCTTATCGCGGAGCGGCAATCAAAGAAGTATGCCAGTGCGGCAACGGAGCGCGGAACCCAGCGGGCAGCGCTCGCCGAAGCAACCATCCGCAACGCAGAAGCCATCCATGCCCTCGGGATGAGGGGCCGCTTTATGGCGGAGTGGCGCCGGCTGAATGAGGCCTACATCACCGAGACAATTCGGATGCGGGATGTCGAGTCAGGCATCGGGGCGTTTGCCAAGGTCCTGCGTTACGTCCTGCAATCCGCAATCTTAGGCGTAGGCGCCGCACTTGTGATCAGCGATCAGGCGAGCGCGGGAATCATGATCGCATCGTCCATCATGATGGGACGCGCTCTGGCGCCGATCGAGATTGTGCTGGGAACCTGGAAGCAGCTCGTGGCCGCGCGGCAAGCGATCGCACGCTTGAGTGAAACTCTGAAAGCGAACGCGCTTCCGCCCAGACCGGCCATTGCGCTGGGGAGACCCGCGCAGCGCCTGTCCGTTCAAAATCTGTCGGTCTCGCCGCCGGGCTCGCCACATCCCGTCACACGGAATGTCTCGTTCGAGCTTTATGCCGGGATGGGCCTCGCACTGCTTGGCGCGAGCGGGTCGGGCAAGTCTTGCTTGGCCAGAGCCCTTGTCGGCATTTGGCCGGCGGCGCAAGGCGGAGTGCGGCTCGACGGCGCGCCGCTTGACCAATGGCATGCCGACGCCCTCGGCCGGCACACTGGCTATCTCCCTCAGGAGGTAGCGCTGCTAGACGGCACGATCGCAGGCAATATCTCACGTTTCAGGAAGGGGGCGAACGACAGAAGCATCGTGGAAGCCGCTCAGATTGCGGGCGTGCATGAACTCATTCTTTCGATGCCAGAGGGATATTCGACACGGATCGGCGAAAGGGGCATCCTTCTTTCTGGCGGACAGCGCCAGCGCATTGGCCTCGCCCGCGCCTTGTATGGCAATCCGTTTCTCGCGGTCCTTGATGAGCCAAACGCCAATTTGGACGCGGAAGGCGAAGCAGCGCTAACCCGCGCCATTGCTATCATGCGAGCGCGCCGGTCGATTGTCATTGTCATCTCACACCGGCCGAGCGCGCTTGCGGCGCTCGATACCGCCCTCGTGCTGCACAGGGGCGACATGCTGGCTTTTGGCCCGCGCGACGAGGTGTTTGCTCGGCTGGCGGGAAGATCACCGCCAGAGGGGGGAGAGGACTGCCGCGCATGAAGCCCACGCGAACACCGAACACCGGCACAATCAACGCGGGGCGAAGGCGGCCTGCGGTGATTGCTCCAGCACAGGCGTCGCCTGGAATGGTGAATAACTTGCCGGTCAGGACCGGGGATAAAAAGCTTCGTCCCAAGCCGGCTGCGATAAAAAGGGCGGCCGCCGTGGCGCTGGCGCACCCGCCCCTCGTGCCCGCTTATCACCTCAATCGCGAAGTAGCCGACTTCACCTTTGTCCCCGGCGAACAAGTTAAGTCGCTGAGGCATCATCTCGAGCACCATCTCGGCGCCGAGTTGCGCCGTGGAGGACGCGTTCTCGCCATCGCCGGCGCTATCGTGCTTGGTTGGGCGGGCCTTGTGCCGCTTTCGGGAGCCGTCATCGTAAACGGCAGCCTTGTCGTCCACTCTGAAGTGAAAAAGGTGCAGCATCCGTCGGGCGGCGTCGTCGCGGCCATCGCGGTCCGTAACGGCAGCAAGGTCGAGGCGGGTCAGGAGCTTGTGCGGCTGGATGAGACCTCGGCGCGCACCAATCTGCAGGTCATCGCCCGCCAGCTCGATGAGATCAGGCTGCGGATTGCACGTCTCATCGCCGAGCGCGACGACACGGAGCCACACTGGCCAACTTCCGTGGCGGCTGAGTTAGACTCAACAGAGCGTAGCCGGCTTTTTGGTTCCGAGCGGGATTTCTTCGCGACCCGCGCCAAGGCGCGGCGCAATGAGAAGGACCTTATAGAAAGCCGGGTGAAGCAGCTGGAAAAGCAGATTTCCGGACTTGAAGCTCAACTGGAGTCGAGCAACAAACAACTGGAGATCACTCGAACAGAGCTGAAAAGCATCGAGGCCTTACTCAAGGAAAAGCTCGTCACCATGGAGCGCGCCACCTCGCTTCAACGGGAGGCGGCGAGGCTTGATGGCATTGGCGGCCAGCTGGCCTCTCAGATCGCGGAGACGCGTAGCAAGGTGAACGAGGCGCAGCTGCAGTCCTTGCAAGCGGAGCAGACCTTCCGTTCTGAAGTCGTGCGCGACCTCAATGAGACGCAGTCGAAAGAGGGCGAGCTGATCGAACGGCGGCTTGTAGCGGAAGATCAGTTGAAACGCACGATTATTCGCGCGCCGTCTGCTGGCACGATCAACGACCTTGCCGTTCACACAACGGGCGGTGTTGTGACGCCGGGTGAGGTGCTTATGACGGTTGTCCCGGAGGGCGACGCGCTGGAGCTCGATGCACGCTTGACCCCCGAAAAGATTGACCAAGTGAGAACCGGACAAAGCGCGCGCGTCCGGCTTTCGGCTTTCAATGCCGGCACAACGCCGGAGATCAAAGGCGCCGTGGACTTTGTCTCGCCGGATCTTGTCCGTGACCCGCAAATGGGCGCCAGATATTATAACGTGAGAATTGCGCTGCGTCAGGAAGACGTCAGGCGGCTCGCTGATATGCAACTGGTGCCGGGCATGCCAGCTGAAGCGTTCCTTCAGACGGAAAGCCGCACGATGCTGAGCTACCTCTTCAAGCCCGTGATGGACCAGCTCACGCGCATGTTCCGCGAGCGTTGATCGAAGCCGCCGTCCGGCGATATCGCATTGCAAGAAAAGGGCTGCTGGGAAATGCGTTGGCTTAAAACGCCAGCGACGAAAAGCGCATTTGGCTTCTTGCCTGTCAAGATTCCGAGAGGATCTTCGTTCACACTCAGGC
>JBAVVQ010000784.1:0-2350 GCA_049697375.1 Rhodomicrobium sp. | reverse complement strand
GGCAGCCCGAAATCGTCGCAAATGCCCGCGCCGCCATGCGCCTGGATCGCCCAGTCGATCACCTTGCAGGCCATGTTCGGGGCTATGACCTTGATCATCGCGATCTCGGCGCGGGCGGCCTTGTTGCCCGCAATGTCCATCATATGCGCGGCCTTCAGTGTTAAGAGCCGCGCTTGGTCGATCATAATGCGGCTTTAGGCGATGCGCTCCAGCCAGACGCTTTGACCGGAGACGCGCCTGCCAAACGCGACGCGGCCGTCGAGGCGGCGGCACATCTTTTCCAGCGCGCGTTCGGCCCGGCCGGTGGTGCGCATGCAGTGATGAATGCGGCCGGGGCCAAGGCGGCCTTGCGCGATTTCGAACCCGCGCCACTCGCCGAGAATGACATTCTCCAGCGGCACGCGCACATCCGTGAAGCTGATTTCGCCATGCCCGTGCGGCGCATCGAGATAGCCGAACACCGGCAGCATGCGCTCCTTCTTGACGCCGGGCGTGTCCATCGGCACGAGCAGCATGGATTGCTGCCGATGGGGATCGGGATTTTTCGGGTCCGTCTTCCCCATCAGGTTCAGGATCTTGCAGCGCTTGTCGCCCGCGCCCGACGTCCACCATTTGCGCCCGTTGATGACGTAGCCGCCGCCGTCCTTCTCGATGGAAATCGAAATATTCGTCGCGTCGGACGAGGCTGCGTCCGGCTCCGTCATCGCAAAGCCTGAGCGGATCGCGCCTTCCAGAAGCGGCTTCAGCCAGCGCTCCTTCTGCGCCGCGCTGCCATAGCGGACAAGCACCTCCATGTTGCCGGTATCGGGCGCGGAGCAATTGAATGCCTCCGGCCCCCAATGCGAGCGGCCCATGATCTCGGCAAGCGGCGCATATTCGAAGTTGGTCAGGCCCGCGCCAAGGTTGCTGTCAGGAAGAAAAAGATTCCAGAGCCCTTCCGCCTTCGCCTTCGCCTTAAGCTCCTCCATAAGCTTGAGCGCTTCCCAGCGATCCGCTTGCGTCTCCGCCGTCTAGAACAGCGCCGCCTCATTTGGATAAATGTGCTCCGCCATGAAGCGTTCGAGCCGCGCCTTGTAATCGGCGGCTTTCGGAGAAAGCTGAAAGAAATCGGTCATTGCGCGCCCCTGGCAGGCGGCTGAAAAAGCATGAAATCTTGGCTCCATCCTTCGACAAGCTCAGGACGAGTTTTCAATAAATTCTTCCTCATGGTGAACTTGTCGCGGTTCGGCGGGCTCACCGTGAGGCCATAGGCAATATCGTTTTTCAGCAGCCTGTTAGCCTCCTGTGTTCCGGTCCCAGCTAAGCCTAGCCAGCGGCTTCCGCAATCCGCCAGCCCTCTTGCGCGAGCGCGATGGCGGCCTGCTCGGCAAGGGGCGCGCGCTTGTCCGCGGCGTTGCCTTGCAGCGAGCGGGCGTAAACGCCTTGCGCAATCGAGGCAAAGCGGAAGAATGACAAGGCGACGAAGAAGGTGAGGTCCGGAACGCTGTCGCGGCCTGCGCGGTGGCAGTACATGCCGACGAGCTCATCCTCGGTCGGGATGCCCAGCGCCGCCAGATCGAGCCCGCGCAACCCGCCCAGGAATGGCACCTCCGATGGTGTCCGATACGCCATGCAGACATAGCCGAGATCGGCGAGCGGGTGGCCCAGCGTCGAAAGCTCCCAGTCGAGCACCGCAATGATGTGCGGCGCGGTCAGCTCGAACATCACATTGTTGATGCGGTAATCGCCATGCGTGATTGACGCTTCGTCGCGCGAAGGAACGCTCGCCTTCAGCCACGCGATCAGCTTGTCCATGGCCTCGATCTGACCCGTCTTGGATGACTCGTACTGCTCGCTCCAGCGCTTGAGCTGGCGGGCCGCATAGCCTTCCGTCCGCCCATAGCCGCTCAGTCCAATCGCTTCGAAGTCCACTTCGTGAAGCGCGGCCAGCGTCTCGGCAAAAGCCCGATAGGCGGCCTTTCGCTGCAAAGTGCTGAGCTTGGGGAGGTCCGGCCTGTCGAAGATCCGGCCGGGGATGTAGTCCATGAGGTAGAACGGCGTCCCGATGACGGAGGCGTCGTCACAGAACAGCTGCATCGGGACCACGGGAACGGGCGTGCCCTTCAACGCCGACTGGACGCGAAACTCCCTGTCCATGGCATGCGCGCTCGGCAAGAGCTTTCCTGAAGGCTGCTTGCGCAAGACGTACTTCCGGATAGGCGAGCTGATGAGGTAGGTCGGGTTGGATTGGCCGCCCTGGAACTGCTTGATCGTTGGGGGAACGCCGAAATCTTCGAGGTGGCTTTTCAAAAAGCGCCAGAGCTTCTTTTCGTCGAAGCGATGACTTGGAAGAACGTCGATGAGCTCAGCC
>JBAVVQ010000783.1:0-7466 GCA_049697375.1 Rhodomicrobium sp. | reverse complement strand
GTAGTGCGGCACGGGCGCGTTCAGCGGGGACTTCGCGAAGATGCCGCCCGTCACGTTATGGAAGAATGCGCTGTAGACGTTCGACACTGAGAACGCGCAATGTCCCTCGAAAGCCTTCTCGAACGCTTCAAAGCCCGCGTTCTTGTCGGGGTTCTGAGCGGACTTGATTTCCGAATAAAGATAGGGGTGACTCCTCAAGGCTCCTTGCGCGAAGACGATGAGGCTGCGGGTGAGAATGTTCGCGCCCTCAACCGTAATGCTGACAGGTGAAATCTGATAGGCGGCCTGCAAATAGTTGTTGGGGCCGTCGCAGATGCCCTTGCCGCCGTGGATGTCAAGCGCGTGGTTCAGCGATCTGCGCATTCTTTCCGTGGCCTGATATTTCATGAGGCCGGAAATGACCGCAGGCTTGGCTCCCTGGCTAACCATCGCCGCAGTGACGGCTCGCGCGGCTTCCAGCGTATAGGCCGTCTCCGCGATCTCCGCGAGAGGCTCGATAATGCCCTCCATGCGGCCGATCGGGATCGAGAACTGCTTGCGAATGCGCGCATAGGCGCTCGTGCTTCGCAGCATCGCCTTGGCGCCCGCCGTGGATGCGGCAGGAAGTGAAATCGCGCGGCCAGCCGCGAGGCACGCCATCAGCATGCGCCAGCCTTGCCCGACGCGGTCCTGGCCGCCGACAACCCAGTCGATCGGGATGAAAACGTTTTCGCCGCGCACCGGACCGTTCGGGAATGAAGACCCCGCAGGCAAATGCTGCCGTCCGATGTCTATACCGGGATGGTTGGCTGGAATGAGAGCGAGCGTGATGCCCATGTCTTGGCCGCGCCCGAGCTTGTTATCAGGGTCCAAGAGATGGAACGCGAGGCCGACAATGGTGGCCTTGGGAGCAAGCGTAATATAGCGCTTATCGAAATTCAGCCGGATTCCGAGGACTTCCTTGCCGTCATGGGCGCCCATGGTGACGACGCCCACATCGCGCATCGCGGCGGCGTCCGAGCCGGAAACGGGGCTTGTCAGAGCGAAACAGGGGATCTCCTTGCCCTTCGCAAGCGGCTCCAGATAGCGTTTCTTCTGCTCGTCGGTGCCGAAAAGTTCAATCAGTTCGCCCGGCCCGAGCGAATTCGGCACCATGACCACGATTGAGGCGTCCGGGTTGCGCGAGGAAATCTTGCCCAGGATCATGGATTGAGCCTGAGGCGAAAAACCAAGGCCGCCATGCTCCTCGGAAATCAACATGCCGAGAAAACCCTTGTCGCGGATGAACTGCAGGATATCCTCGGGGATGCCGTGGCGGTTGTGCCGGATTTTCCAGTCGTTCAGCTTTTTGCACAGCTCCTCGGCCTCGTTGTCGAGGAAGCTCTGCTCCTCAGGCGTCAGGACGATGGGATTAACGGCGCGCAGCTTGCTCCAGCTGGGGCGCCCCGAGAAAAGCTCCGCGTCGAAGCCCTGCGTCCCAGCATCGAGCGCTTCCTGTTCGGTTTTCGAAACCGGCGGAAGAACTCGCTGAACCGCTTTGAAGGCCGGGCGTGTTATGACCCCACGCCGGATGGACCGAAACGATAAAAGGCCAAGCACGGCCGCCGGAACGAATGCGAACAAATTCATGGCCGACATGCCGGGGCCGTGAAGGTGACCGCTGAATACACCGAACTGAGCAAGGAACGCGATTGCGGCAGCCCACAAAGCCCACATCGAGAGCCGTTCGCGCCTCATAGCCAGCACAAACATCGCGGCGAAAGCCAGTGCAAAGAATATAAAGCCAATCATGGCCGCTTCCCCTTCTGGTCAAACCGGCCGCGCCGGCATCGCAATCCGCAAACACGCACGGAACCGCCTCGAAAAGACGGCTTCAAATGTCTTGGACGTAGTTACCGCCGTCTCAAATCTCAATGCGCGGCGCTGGCGACCCTCAAACGAATGTTCAGCTATCACGGAGCTTTCGCAGAAAAAGGTTTAGAGCGCACTAACCATCGATGTGAAGGCGTCGCCGCCAAACGCATCCACAGATGCCATCTCATCGTTCTCAGCCGTCGCCTGCAAAATTAACCCATCCCCTTCTCGTTAACAAGAGACCATTGACGTATACGTCATGACTTGGGTGTAAGATAATGCCGGCCTCCCCGCTAAAACAGACTTCGCCGAGGGAGCCAACGGATCGCTCACGATCCGCCTAAGCGGCGGCGCCCCTCGCATTTTTGTGATCCCGGCTTGTCCGAATATCTAAAACCGAACATGTTCAAAATCAGTATAAATAGCGGTGTGAATGACAAATGAGATAACGCGATGGAAAGCGTGAGCGCGCTCGAAAGAGCCTGGGAAGACGTTTTGGATGAGTCGTCAGAAAACATCCGGGAAGAGGTGCAAGCCGCCAACATGCTCAGGGCGCTCGCCAATCCGCATCGGCTGAAAATCCTCAAGCTTCTCAATCAGACGCCGCATAATGTGATGGACCTGTGCGAGCGGCTCGGCCTGCGGCAAAGCCTGGCGTCGCAGCATCTCGCGCGGCTTCGCCTCGACGGAATTGTTACAGCGGTGCGCCAAGGACACCATGTAGTCTATTCTTTGCGCGATGTCCGTGCGAGGGAAATCCTCGCTATTCTGGATGGCGGAACGGCCCGCGTAGTGAGCAGAAAGTCTCGCAAGAAGCACATGAATGGCGGCGCGCTGCGGGGGAATAGCCGCACCTCGCCGTGAGACGCAATGAAACCGGGTTATTCGCCGGTTTTGCCCAACTTCGATCCCATCGATGAAGTAAAGATTGTCGCAACGCGATTGAGTACGCTACATCCTGAGAGCGCATTGGGTCGTTCCCAAAGCCAGCCTTGGGACCTTCAATGGAATATTTCTCTCAGCAGCTTATCAACGGCCTGACGCTAGGCTCGATCTACGGCCTGATCGCGATCGGCTATACGATGGTCTATGGGATCGTCGGCATGATCAACTTCGCGCATGGCGAAGTCTTCATGATCGGCGCCTTCATCGCCTTGATCGCCATTCTATCGCTCTTCTCTGTGTCGATAACCTCGGTGCCGCTCGCGCTCTTCGTGGCGCTGATCCTCTCCATGATCCTGACCGCCGTCTGGGGCTGGAGCATCGAGCGCGTCGCCTACCGCCCGCTCCGGTCTTCCTTCCGGCTCGCGCCGCTCATCACCGCCATCGGCATGTCGATTACGCTGCAAAATTTCGTGCAGATGGCGCAGGGCGCGCGTTCGAAACCGCTGCCTCCGCTGATCCGCGGCGGCTTTACCCTGGCTGAAAGCGATGGCTTTTCGGTCAATTTAAGCTACGTCCAAATTCTCATTATCGCGACGACCGTGGTTCTGATGACAGTCTTTTCGCTGATCATCAGCCGCACGGCCCTGGGACGCGCTCAGCGGGCCTGCGAGCAGGATCGCAAAATGGCGGCGCTGTGCGGCGTGAATGTGGACCGGACGATCTCGCTGACCTTTGTGCTCGGCGCCGCGCTGGCCGCCGTCGCGGGCCTGATGTTCCTGGTCTATTACGGCGTGATCGACTTCTTCGTCGGCTTCGTCGCGGGCATCAAGGCGTTCACCGCGGCCGTTCTGGGCGGCATCGGTTCGCTTCCGGGCGCCATGCTGGGCGGGCTTGCCATCGGGCTGATCGAGGTCTTCTGGGCGGGCTATTTCACGGCGCAATATAAGGATGTAGCGGCATTCTCGATCCTCGCTATCGTTCTGATCTTCATGCCGTCCGGCCTGCTTGGACGGCCCGAAGTGGAAAAGGTGTGAGGATGACGGATGCGGCCAAGCCCGAAGCGGCGTCTATCGTGCACCGCCTTTCCGCTTGGTTTCCGGCCGATGCCTTGCGGGATGCCGGCATCACGTTTCTGATCGCGCTCGCCCTGTTCGGAGCGCTCGTCGGGCTGCGCACCGACACCGTGAACAATGCCCTTGAAATCACGACGCATTTCGGCAAAGCCCTCGCGCTCTCAGGCGTCATCGCAGGCGTCCGCCTCGCTTTCGACCTTCTGGTTTGGCGGCGGCTTGCCGATGGCGAGACCATCGCATCCCTGGCGCCAGCGGCCATTCCGATCCTGCGCATCGCCGCGGGGCTGGGTCTTGTCCTTGGCTTCGTCCTCTACTTCTTTCCTGCGCTGCGCTCTGATCTGATTGCGTGGGCGGCCGGTTCGTTCTGGTGGCTCGGCTCGATCACCGACCTTCTGACTTTTGCATGCATGGCTGCGTTCGTCATTGTCGCGGCTATGATCTTCATCCGGCTGGCGCGCATCGTCATGGTTCCGCGAGCTGTGGGGGAAGCCGGGTTTGCCGCGCGTCTCACCACGGATGTCGGACGTGAATTTCCTATCGCGCTCCTCGTAATAGCAATCGCCCTCCCCCTCCTCGTAACGGGCGCCACACAGCGCTACACAATCGACACCGCAACCCAGATCCTCATTTACGTCATGCTGGGCTGGGGCCTGAACGTGGTCGTGGGGCTGGCGGGATTGCTCAATCTTGGTTATGTGGCCTTTTACGCGGTCGGAGCCTACACCTATGCGCTGATCGCGACTGAGTTCGGCTGGTCGTTCTGGGTGTGCCTCCCGCTGGCGGGCATGCTTGCGGCGCTATTTGGCGTTACGCTCGCCTTTCCCGTGCTTCGCCTGCGAGGCGACTACCTCGCCATCGTGACGCTTGCTTTCGGCGAGATCATCCGCATCGTTCTCCTGAACTGGCAAAGCCTGACGGGCGGTCCGAACGGCATCAACCGCATCCCGAAGCCGACCTTCTTCGGCCTCTCTTTCGACAAGACCGGGAACCCCAGCTTTCATGGGTTTTTCGGCCTGGACTTCAGTCCCGTCTATCGGATCATCTTCCTTTATTACGTCATCCTCGCCCTCGCGCTCATCACCAACTTTGTGACGCTGCGCCTGCGCCGCCTGCCCATCGGGCGGGCGTGGGAAGCCTTGCGCGAGGATGAAATCGCCTGCCGCTCGGTAGGCATCAACACGGTCATTACGAAGCTCACCGCGTTTGCCATCGGCAGCATGTTCGGAGGCTTCGCGGGGGCGTTCTTCGCCGCGCGGCAAGGGTTCATCAGCCCCGAGTCATTCACATTCATGGAATCCGCAATGGTTCTCGCCATTGTCGTGCTTGGCGGCCTCGGCAGCCAGCTTGGCGTCGTTATCGCAGCGGTGGTTCTGGTTGGCGGCCTGGAGCGCTTCCGCGAGCTGCAAGATTACCGCATGCTGATTTTTGGCTTGTCCATGGTGCTCGTCATGATCTGGCGGCGGCACGGGCTCCTGGCGGGGCGGACGCCGTCCGCCTTTCTGCATGAGGCCCGCAGTATATCCTCAAGCTTCGTCAAAGAAGGGCGCAGCTCATGAGCCTGAGCGCGGCCGCTGAAAGAGACGAAATCCTCCGCGTGGAGCATCTCACCATGCGCTTCGGCGGGCTCGTCGCTGTTGACGGCCTCTCCTTCTCGGCGCGGCGCGGCGACATCACCGCCATCATCGGCCCGAACGGCGCGGGCAAGACCACGGTCTTCAACTGCATCACGGGGTTTTATAAGCCCACCGAGGGACGCGTCGCGCTCGTGCATGGAAGCAGCGCGGCGTTTGAGGCTCTGCCCGACGTCACCCTCAAGGGAAAACAATGGGGCGCCGCGCCCGATGGCGCGGTCTTTCTCCTGGAGCGAATGCCCGGCTTCCAGATAGCGCGAACGGCGCGCGTGGCTCGTACCTTCCAGAACATTCGGCTCTTCGCCGGGATGACGGTTCTCGAAAACCTGCTCGTCGCTCAGCATAATGTCTTGAACGCAGCCTCGGGCTATACTTTTGGCGGTCTTCTCGGCCTCGGGGGCTATAAGCGCGCCGAGGAGGAAGCAATCGAGCGCTCAGCCGCTTGGCTTCGCGAGATCGGCCTTCTGGACCGCGCCGACGATCCTGCGGGCGATCTTCCCTATGGCGCGCAAAGGCGGCTGGAAATTGCGCGCGCCATGTGCACGGCGCCGGTTTTGCTGTGCCTCGATGAGCCCGCGGCGGGCCTTAATCCTCGCGAATCCGGCGCGTTGAACGATTTGCTGCTGAAGATCCGCGAAGACCATGCGCTGTCGATCCTTCTCATCGAGCACGACATGGGCGTGGTGATGGGCATCTCCGACCGTATCATTGTGCTCGATTACGGCCGCAAGATCGCGGAAGGCGCGCCTGACGAGATCAGGTCCGACCCGAAGGTGATCGCCGCCTATCTCGGCGTCGAGAACGACGAGGTCGAAGAAGCGGAGGCCGAGCTATGAGACCGCTTCTCTCAATTCGCGGCGTCGAAACCTATTACGGCAATATTCGCGCTCTCAAAGGCGTGGATCTCGATGTCTATGAGGGTGAGATCGTCACGCTGATCGGCTCCAACGGCGCGGGCAAGACCACGCTGATGATGACGGTCTGCGGGGAGCCGCGTGCGCGAAGCGGCCAGATCGTCTTCGATGGCCGCAACATCACGAAGCTGTCCACCCATGAAATCATGCGGTTGTCCATTGCGCAATCGCCCGAGGGCCGCCGTATCTTCCCGCGCATGACCGTATATGAAAACCTGCTCATGGGCGCGCTGCTTGCCCCGCAAGATGGCGCTGCGCTGCAGGACGACCTCGCCATGGTTTTCGAGCTGTTCCCCATTTTGAAAAGTCGGCAGGCTCAGCGCGGCGGCACGCTCTCCGGCGGCGAACAGCAAATGCTGGCCATCGCACGCGCCCTTATGGGGCGGCCGAAGCTTCTTCTTCTCGACGAGCCGTCGCTCGGCCTCGCGCCGCTGATCGTAAGGCAGATATTCAGCGTGATCCGCAATCTGAACGAAAAGCGCGGGCTGACGGTCTTTCTGGTCGAGCAGAACGCCTATCACGCGCTAAAGCTCGCCCATCGTGGCTATGTCATGGTGAACGGAAAGATTACCTTGTCCGGGAATGCGGCCGATCTTCTGAGGCGTGAAGAAATCAAAGCCGCGTATCTGGAAGGCGGCGCGCATGTGTGAGGAAAAGGCGTTGAGTCCCCTCATCCAGACCCTCTCACTCTGGGAGATGGAACAGGTCGCCGCCATTGAGCGGGCGTTTCGTCATCGCCTCTGTTTGTTACGATCCCGGATAAGGCTCCGCCGTTCCGGGATGACGGCTGCGGGGGTCCTGCGATGGGCGTGATCTACGAAAAGTCCATCTGGGCGTTCCTTTTCATCACCGTGATCGCGGGCGGCGGCGCGGCCTATATGGTCGGCCGCGCGGCGGCGAAAGGCTGGAATCCCTTTTGGCAGGCCGCGGGCCAAGTGTTGGGACTGGCGGCGGCCGTGCGATTTCTGCATTGGGGCCTGTTTGCGGGCGCGGCCTTTGCAAGCTGGCGCGAAGCGCAGGGCAGCCTTTTTTCGCTGCATTATTACTTGGCGGATACAGCGGTCCTCCTTATTTTTGCGGCATTGGGCTTCAAGCGCCAGCGAACACTGCAGATGAGCAGGCAATATAGC
>JBAVVQ010000782.1:0-7229 GCA_049697375.1 Rhodomicrobium sp. | reverse complement strand
TATATGGACGGCGATGGCAGCGACTTTCCGGAGGAGCTGCCAAAGCTCGCCGCTCCAATCCTTGCCGGAACCTATGATTTGGTGGTCGGCTCACGGACAAGGGGCAAGCGCGAGCCCGGGTCGATGGGTTGGCATCAGCTTGCGTCGGGCTGGCTCATCGGCGCTCTAGCGGGCCTCCTGTACGGCGTGCGCTATACGGACATGTGTGCGTTTCGCGCGATCCGGCGAGATGCGCTGTTTGCGCTAGGCATGCGCGAGATGACCTATGGCTGGAATTTGGAAATGCAGATGAAAGCAGCCAGCTTAGGCCTGCGGACATTGGAGATCCCACTGCCTTACGCCCGAAGAGCGGGGGGGCGGTCAAAGGTGGCCGGCTCGCTGAGCGGCACACTTCGCGCCGGGAGCCGTATCCTCCTTACCTTTCTTCGGGTAGCGCTCCGTTCGGAGCGCCCCCAGGCTGCGACGGTGGGACCTGCAAGTGAGCGTTTATAAACGGACAGCCTGCACTTCTATCGCAAATAGGTCAGATTGCTAATGCGCGAGCATTCAAGGCGCGGCAGCTTCGGAACCGCGCGGTTAGTTAGGTCATTTTGATCCGGGTGACAACGCTGCGATTGCCTACATGCGCAACGCGGGTGCTAGTCGCGAAGCCTCTCCACAGTGCACCCTTGCTGGGTGTGTGGGGTCGTTTTGCGGTGATTTCCGGTTATGACCCAAAGGCGACCTCAAGGCCGCTCGGCGGCTATTCGAGGTCAACCGTGACGCTGTTGATTGTCCCGTCGAAGACGAAGGGCCGTCTGTCGAAATAGTCGAGCGATACCGGCGAGCCGAGATCGACGCCGACATCCAATGTTTCGCTGGCGGTAAACGCCCCAGCCACGGTGCGCTTCACGTCGACTTGGCCGACTTCGGCGCCATCGACCTTCAACACGACCGCCGCCGCCGCGCCCGGCTTTGCAATGGCGGTGTTCACCTCGATCTTGTGTTTGCCCGCCGCAAGCTTCTCTTTGGACCGCCCGATGTAACGCTCGATGATCATCATGTTGTATTCGTAAACGAGCAGCCCATCGTCCATGTAGAGTGTAAGGCCTCCGCTCGCGCCGCCAAGCGCGTAGAGAACACCCGACGCATGCTCGCCAAGATCGGCGTCAATCGTGACGTGGTTGCTCTCGCGGCCAAGTCCCGGCGCAGCGAACTCCGGCATTCTCGTTGTGGTCGCATCGAACCGCCAGCTTTTGTACGGCGTCGAGACGCGGTCCTCGGGATGAAAGCGAAGCCAGATGCCGGCGCCAATCGGGAACACCTTGTTCTTCTGGGCTTCGACCAGAAAAAGCTCCTTCATCTTGGCCAACCGATCAGGCTCTTTCCCTGCGAGATCTTCCGACTGCGAGAAGTCCTTCGTGAGGTCATAAAGCTCCCAAACGTCCTTGGTCGAATCCCACTCTCCCAGCTTCATATTGTAGGCTGCGTCCCAAGGGACGAGCGGCCCAAATGTGCAGGCATACCAGCCATCGTGATAGATGCCGCGGCTGCCGTTGTTGTCGAAATATTGCGTGTGCTTGTGCGTCGCCGCATGGGCGTCCGCGAAGGTGTAGGCCATGCTGACCCCGTCGATGGGATCCTGATCGAAACCATCAACCACCTTCGGCGGCTTGATGTCGAGAACCTCGTAGATCGTCGGCACGATGTCGTTGACATGGTGGAACTGCGGCCTCGGCGTCTTGTCCGGCTTGATGCGCGCGGGCCAGGAGATGGCCATCGGGTTGCGCGTGCCGCCGAAATGCGAGGCGATCAGCTTCGTGTATTGGAACGGCGTGTCCCCGGCCCAGGCCCAGCCGGCGTGATACATGTTGTCCACCTTCGGGCCGCCGAGCGCGTCAAGCCCTCCTAGGTTATCGAGCGCCTTGATATGCTGATCGAGCGTGCTCGGAATGCCGTTCTGGGCCAACAGTTCGCTGATTGTGCCTTTCTGGCCTTCGGCGCTCGACCCGTTATCGCCCCAGATGTAGAAGACCAAGGTGTTTTCTTTCTCACCGATCTCATCGAGACCGTCGATCAGCTTACCGACCTGAGCGTCGACATGCTCGGTAAAGCCGGCGAAGACTTCCATGAGCCTGCGCTGGAAGGGCCGCTCCGCCTCCGGAATGCTGTCCCATCCGGCCATGCTCTCTGCGCGCGGCGTCAGCTTGGCGTTCGATGGAATCCAGCCCAGTTCCTGCTGACGCTTGAAGACGCGCTCGCGCAGGTCATCCCAGCCGTCATCGAAGTGGCCTTTGTATTTGTCGGCCCACTCTTTGAAAATGTGGTGCGGCCCATGCGCAGCCCCCGGCGCCCAATACATGAAGAACGGCTTGTCCGGCGAAAAAGCGCGATGGCGTTTCATCCAGGTAATCGCCTTGCCGGCAAGGTCTTCGCTCAAATGATATTTCGGGTCGTGCGGCGGCTCGACCGGATTGAAGTTCTCATAGAGCCGGGGCTCCCATTGCGATGTCTCGCCCGCCAGAAAACCATAGAAATAGTCGAAGCCGACCCCCTCGCCGGTCGGCCACCGCGTGAATGGCCCCATGGCCGTGGTCTCGGTCGCGGGCGTGTTGTGCCATTTGCCGAAGGCGGCGGTCTTGTATCCATATTCACCGAGCACCTTGGAGAGCGTCGCCGATGTTCTCGGGATGACGCCCGTGTAGCCGTCCCAATCCACGGCGCGCTCGGCGATGGTTCCAGACCCGACGCGTTGATGATTGCGTCCCGTCAGCAGCGCCGCCCGCGTCGGTGAACAAATCGATGTCGTGTGGAAGGTGTTGTAACTGATCCCCTCATTGGCGATGCGCGACAGCGTCGGCGTATGGACCGGGCCGCCATAAGTGTCCGGCAGCCCAAAGCCCACGTCGTCCAAAAGGATGATGAGAATATTGGGCGCGTCCTTGGGCAGATGGCTTTTCTCCACGCGCCGATGATGGATGGAATCCTGCAATCGGGGTTCGACCACGCTCGCCGAAGGCGCCGGTGGGAAAGGGAGGATGGACCCGTCGTCTGGACCGGCGGCTGCCTTGCCTGGCAATACCGCCGCAGCCAAAACGAACAAGAGGAAGCTCTGCGAAACAAGTCCAAGCAGTGCTCGAAGCGCCGCGTGCCGTGACATCGAACCCATATATACCCCCTGCTACAAACCCTGATTGCTCGCGAGCGGACAACAATTTCAAAGCCGCGCTCACCCTCCCGGCAAAGCCGCCTTTTCATGCGGGAGGCCGCTGTCGTCGATATCGAAGTCGGGATCGAAAACCGTCTTACCCTGCTCGCCCACAAAGGCCGGCTGGGCCTTGATCCACTCGCTCGGCTTCTGCTGCTTCGCGTAAGCGAGAAGGCGCGCTTCGAGATCGCGCACGACCTCGGGGTTCTGTTCGGCGACGTTTGTTGTTTCGCTGGGGTCGCTCGCGAGATTGAAGAGCTCTGTCTTGCCGGGCAGGAGCGCAATCTTCACGAGCTTCCAATCGCCCTTGCGGACGGCGCCGCGGAAGGCCTCCACATCGATCAGCACGTCCTCGTTGGGGCTGGGCGCACCTTCAGTGAGGGTCTTCCACATATCCTTGCCGTCAAAGGGATGATCGGGACTGCCCTTCGCGCCGGCGAGTGCGAGCAGCGTCGGCATAACGTCGACCATGTGCAACGGGGCATCCACGGCGTGCGGCTTTAGCCTGGCTGGCCAGTTCACGATCGCCGGCACACGCACGCCGCCCTCGTGAATGCCGCCTTTGCCCCCTCTGAACGGAGCATTGGAGGCCGGGGCCTTCGCGTTCTGCTCTATTCCGCCTTCCTCGCCCTTGCGCTCTTCGTTGCTCTTGGCGCCCTGGGCGAAGAGGCCGCTCGTCGCGCCGCCATTATCGCTTGCAAAGAGAATGATCGTATTGTCGCGAAGGCCCTTCTTGTCGAGCGCGGCGACGATGCGTCCGATCTGATCGTCCAGCGCCGTAATCATCGCGGCATAGGTGCGCCGCTGTAGGTCCGCAATCGACTCGTAACGGTCTTTGTATTCATCCGGCGCCTGAAAGGGCGCATGCGGCGCGAGCGAGGCGAAGTAAAGGAAGAACGGCTGCTTGCCGTCCTGCTCGTCGATGAGCTTGACCGCCTCGTCGCCAATAAGCGTCGTGTAATAGCCATCCTCCTTCAGGAAGGCGCCATTGCGCTGCCAGTCGATCACGCCGCCACGCTCGCGGGTGAAATATTCCACCTCGCCCATGACATTGCCGTAGAAATAGTCGAAGCCCCGATTCTGCGGCCAGAACTTCCTGTCCGCATGGCCGAGATGCCATTTGCCGGTCATCAGCGTTTTGTAACCGGCCTCCTTCAGCGCCTGCGGCAGCGTGCGCTCGTCCGTGGGCAGACCGTAGCGATGGCCCGGAAAGATTACCAGGGTCTGAAGACCATAGCGCATGGGATAGCGGCCGGTCATCAGCGCCGCCCGCGACGGCGTGCACACTTGCTGACCATAGAAAGATTCGAGCCGGACACCCTCCTGCGCGAGCTTATCGATGTTCGGCGATTGAATTTGACCGCCCCGATAGCCGAGGTCGGCGTTACCCAAATCATCGGCCATGATGAAGATGATGTTGGGTTTCGAGTCCGCCGCTTGGGCAGCGCCATAGGTAAAGAAGCACGCAGCCGCCGCGAGAGCGACTGCTGCGAGACTGAAAAAAGAGCGCGCCTGCAGGGTCGGCTCCCTCGCGGGAAAACCTCGATGGGCGCACTTGTAAGCACGGCCGCGCCTAGGATTGATCCGGCATCTGCAACCGGAGGTCTTGCTAAGCTCGATTGGCATGATGCCCCTTTTCTTTGTTGGATCAATAGCTCAGAAGGGCGGCGCATGAGTGCCGCCCCTCGTGACGCGCGCGGCGAAGAGGCCCAGCGCTAGTCGCCGCTTGGCTGTTTGAGCTTCGCCAGCACCTGATCAAGCGAGAAGCTCGCAGCTTTCTGGCGGGGTGGATAATCCTTGAAGGTCGCAAGGAATCGCCCGACATAGGTCTGTGCTGGAACCAGCATGAAGGCGTGATCCAACAACCAATCGTAATAGGTATTTGATGTAATGTTGGAGCGCTCATAGGGATCAAGGCGCAGATTGTAGATCAACGGCACTCGAAGGTGCGTAAAGGGCTCGGCCCATACCCGCAGCGTTCCAGGCGCCCTCTGTTCCAGGAAGACGAATTTCCAATTGTCGAAGCGCAGGGCCGTCAGATCGCCGTCGTCGGAGAAGTAGAAGAATTCCTTGCGCGGGCTCTTTGACTCTGCACCCGTCAGGTATGGCACCAAGTTGTAGCCGTCGAGATGTACCTTGTAGGTCATGTCGCCGGCCTTGTAGCCCGTGAGCAGCTTCTCCTTGATGTCCGGCACGCCAGCCGCGGCGAGCAACGTTGGCGCCCAGTCGAGGTGTGAAACGATCTCGTTCGATACGGTTCCTGGCTTGATCTTGCCTGGCCAGCGAACCATGGCCGGCACCCGGTAGGCGCCTTCCCAGTTTGAGTTCTTCTCATTGCGGAAGGGCGTCATGGCCGCGTCCGGCCACGAGTTCATGTGCGGACCGTTGTCGGTCGAATACATGACGATGGTGTTGTCCTCGATGCCGAGTTCTTTCAATTTCGCAAGGACGGTTCCGACGTTTCTGTCGTGATCGATCATCGTGTCGGCGTAAGGCCCCATCCAGCGACCGGCCTGGCCAAGGCTTTCCGGTTTGGTGTGGGTACGGAAATGCATGTGGGTGAAATTGACCCACAAGAACACCGCCTTGTTCGCCTTGACCTGCTTGTCGAGAAACTCCGCTGAGCGGGCCGCGATATCGTCGTCGATGGTTTCCATCCGCTTCTTGGTCAGCGGCCCGGTATCCTCAATCTTCTGAGTTCCGTCCGGATTCGCGAAGCTGTGAATCACGCCACGAGGACCGAAATTTTTTCGGAAATTCGGAAATTCCGGATCGTTGGCCTTCGGGTAGTCAGGAAGCTCCGGCTCCTCTTCGGCATTGAGGTGATAGAGATTGCCGTAAAACTCATCGAACCCATGCGCGGTGGGCAGCATCTCGTCCTTGTCGCCGAGATGGTTTTTGCCGAACTGGCCGGTGGCGTACCCTTGCGCCTTCAGCAGCTCCGCAATGGTCGGGTCTTCCTTGCGAATGCCGAGATCGGCGCCGGGCAATCCAACCTTGCTAAGACCTGTCCGGAACACACTTTGGCCAGTGATGAAGGCTGAGCGTCCCGCGGTGCAGCTCTGTTCGCCATAATAATCCGTGAAGATCACCCCTTCTTTAGCGATCGAGTCGATGTTGGGAGTGCGATATCCCATCAGGCCGTTTGTGTAGGCGCTGATGTTCGACTGCCCGATATCGTCGCCCCAGATAATCACGATGTTGGGCTTTGTTGATGAGCTCTGTGCCGCGGCACACACCGGAAGCACCAAGGCAAATATGGCGACAAGCAAAGATCGCACTTTTACTCTCCTAATAGAACTCGAAGACCTGAATAAACACCAATCAAGGGAAGCAGATTGAGTTAAGATCGCCTCAGCTTTTTGCTGACTTTTTCTGCCGGGCATGCAGTTGTTGATACGTCCGCCCGGGAGCGCTGCAAAAGTAAGGTTCACCTTCTCACGATGTCGTGACGCGAATAACGTACCGGCAGCCATAAACGTAGGACGGGCTCGGAGACGGCTGCCGTATTTGCGCGGTCTAGCGGCAGGCTACCCACGTGCGGCAGACGCGGCGACCGCTAACAATATGATAAGCGGAGCACCGCCTGCCCCCGACACAGCCGACCTTGACGGCATCGGACTGAACCGCTGGCGTCTCATTGCTGCCTGAGAGGGTAACGGCTTCAGCCCCTGCGATCGAAAGGAAAAGGCAGGCGGCCGAGAGAGCCATCGTGAGCTTCAATTTCATAACTTTACTCCTGAATGAAACAAACTTTTCCTGGCTGGCGGCCATGTTAACATAGATTAATCCATGCAATTTGTTATTTGGAGCTGGCCCGCAAATTATTTTCAGGCAAACGTGGGATGAACAGCGCAGGCGAAGCCGTTTCCGGCCCTTGTTGCTGCCCGCTTGAGCTGCGATTAAACGCCCTCACTTAGTGTCCGTTCACAAAGTTCTTGAATCGTCTGAATCCTTTGTGATTCAAGGAAGGCGGCTGTGATTCGGAGGGGCCGCCGATGTGGACTGCTGAAAACCGTAAGCGCTACGACCGAAGCCGGTT
>JBAVVQ010000781.1:0-1592 GCA_049697375.1 Rhodomicrobium sp. | reverse complement strand
CCGGGGCACAAGCGGCTCAACCGCTATGAGACGCTGACGCTCAAGGAGATCATGGCGCTTCCGGTGAAAGAGATCGCCGCGGCGCCGAGCCATTTGTATCTGTGGACGCCGAACGCGCTTCTGCCTGAGGCGCTTGGCGTGATGGAAGCCTGGGGCTTCAGCTACAAGTCGAACATCGTCTGGCACAAGATCCGCAAGGATGGCGGGTCGGACGGGCGAGGCGTCGGCTTCTACTTCCGCAACGTGACGGAACTCTTGCTGTTCGGCGTGCGCGGCAAGAACGCGCGGACGCTTCCGCCGGGCCGGCGCCAGGTGAACTATCTCGCCACGCGCAAGCGCGAGCACAGCCGCAAGCCCGATGAGCAATATGGCCTGATCGAGGCCTGCTCGCCGGGTCCGTTTGCCGAACTTTTCGCGCGCGGCGTTCGCGCGGGCTGGGAATGCTGGGGCGCGGAGGCCAACGGCGATTACGAGCCGACATGGGTGACTTACAAGTCGGCTCGTCAGAATGTTTCTCTTGCCTGTAGCACGGATGTCGCTGATTCGTTCCTGTGAACCAAACAGGAACGAATGCCGCTTCCAATCACGCGTGGATCGATTCGCCATGCTCCGCGATATCGAGCCCTTCGATCTCGGATCGCGGATGCACCCGCAAGGGGGTCAGCGCCGCAACGACAAGCAGGATGACTGAGGTTGCGACCGCGCAATAGGCGACCGTGACGCCGACGCCATAAAGCTGGATCAGGACCTGATGGGCGTTTCCTTCGAGGAGGCCCGGATATCCGTTGGGCGCGTCCGGCCCGGCCGAAACGGCTGCGGTCGCGAACACGCCGGCGAGCGTCGTTCCGAGAATGCCGCCGACGCCGTGGACGCCGAACACGTCGAGCGAGTCGTCATAACCGAGCCAGCGCTTGATTTCCGTCGATGCGAAGAAGCAGACCGCGCCGGCGAGGACGCCGATCACGGCGCCTTGCCAGGGCAGGATATAACCGGACGCCGCCGTGACCGTGCCAAGTCCCGCGACCGCACCCGAAATCAGGCCGAGGACGGACGGCTTGCCGCGCGTGATCCATTCCATGCCCCCCAGCTCAGAGCGCCGGCGCTTGCGGCGAGGTGCGTCGCGACGATCGCCATGGCCGCGCGAGAATTGGCGCCATAGGCCGAGCCGCCGTTGAAACCGAACCAGCCGACCCACAGAAGCCCCGTGCCGACCACCGCCATGGAGAGATCATACGGGGCAAGGTTCTCGTAGCCATAGCCTTTCCGCTTGCCGAGCATGAGGGCGGCGACAAGTCCTGCGATGCCGGCGTTTATATGCACGACGGTGCCCCCCGCGAAGTCGAGGAGGCCCGCAGAGGCGAGGAAACCGCCGCCCCACACCCAGTGCGCGATCGGGATGTAAACGAAGGTCAGCCACAAAACCGAAAACAGCATGAACGCGGAAAAGCGCATTCTCTCCGCCACGGCGCCTGCAACCAGCGCAACCGTGATGATCGCGAAGGTCATCTGGTACATCATAAACAGGATTTCGGGGATCGTCTTCGCGAAGGGGCTGACGGATGTCATCGTGATCCCGGTCAGGAAGATCCGGT
>JBAVVQ010000780.1:0-3882 GCA_049697375.1 Rhodomicrobium sp. | reverse complement strand
GGGCCGAAGCAGAACACATACAGGTCGCGCTGACTGAAGCCTTTCGCGCCATGAGTAAATGCTGCCAACGCTTTCTGCTTGTCCGCGCGCAGGGCTTGGACGGCGCGTTCCAGCATCGCCCTGGCCTCGGCGGGGGAACCCCCCTTGGGCGCCTGGGCTTGGGCGTGCAGGGGTCCGGAAAAGGCTGCGGCGCAGGCCATTCCGGCCAACATCGCAATGAACTTTCGACGACACATGGCTACTCCTCCCGCTCGTTATCCCGAGCAACCACCCCGCCTCAGACCGACCATCCCCGAGCGTACTCGCGGTGACGACGGCCATCAAGTCGCTAGATATACAGTACAAATGGCAGCGCTTCCGCTGGTTTATCGGCAGATATGAGGAAGCCGCGAAAACGCTGATATTTAGCGCAGGCTTTCTCTGCGGGATGATCGCCACTGACGTCGCCACGCATGTTTATCGCGACAACATTTGATCGTGGCGTTCCTCGTAATCGAAAGCTCTAAAGCGCGGCTCTTTATCTAAAGTTATCCGCAAAGGCTCGCCCCAGCGGGCTATTGAAGCATGCGTGTAAGGTATTCTGCAGCCTCAAGCAGGTTCTCGACATGGACCTCCGGACCAGCGCCCAGCCTTTCATCAGCCTGATGAAAGCGGTTCACATGGATGACTCGAAAGCCGAAGGTTGCAGCGCCGGCGCAATCCCAGCCATTCGCAGACACGAAGGCGATTTCATCAGGCTCGGCCCCAAAGGCGTTGCAGGCAATTCTGTAGACCTCCGGGCTTGGTTTGTAGATGCGGACAGTTTCGACCGAGAGAATGTAGTCGAGGGATGCGCCGAGGTTCGCCGAGGTCACGGCGGCGGCGAGCATGGAGGGCGAACCGTTGGACAGGATGCCGGTTCGGGCGCCCGCGGCCTTCAGAGCCATGACGCAGGGCGCCGCATCGGGATAGGCGGCAAGCGATGTGTAGAGAGTGAGGAGTTTATCGCGAACCGGAGCGCCCGCCAGGCCGTTCGCCTCAAGCACGTAATCGAGTGCGTCCGCTGTAACCTGGGAGAGGTCGGCGTACCGGCCCATGAGGCTTCGAAGCCAGGTGTATTCGAGCTGCTTGGTCCGCCATTGAGCCGAGATGGCAGGCCCCTTCTCGCCAAGCTCGGCGGCCAAGGCGGCCGCCGGGGCGTGGAAGTCGAACAGCGTTCCGTACGCGTCGAAGACACAGGCTTTTACCGGTCGAGACTTTGTCATGCTCGCGTTTCCTTAGTTTATTCAGGCAGTTACCCAAAGAAGCCTTTTGGCCGCCGCTTATCATCCAAATGATCGCTCCAAAAGACAGCGATGTTTTGTTCGAAGCATTTCAGATTCCTCGTCGAAGATATCGGCGCGAGCGGCTGTTTCCGGCGTATTGATATGCGTTGCGTTAATACTTGCCATGCTTCCGCAGACGTCCTCTCTTATAAAAGCCGTCTTGCACTTTTGCCAATTTTAGGTTTGGATCCTAAGAAAAGGGTAACGTGTTATGCGTTTGGTCATCGGGAGGACTGAAGAACGGCGGGCGACCCGCATGCATCAGATGATGGAACTTCTTCATGTCGATGTTCTCGCCCTCCTTCGCCTGAGAAATGGTGACGCCTACGCCGAGGCCCGTTCGAGGTGCCTCCGGTGTGATGATAGCAGTATCTGTCTGCTTTGGCTTGACAAGGGTGGCCCCGACGCGGGGCCTGATTTTTGCCCTAACGTCGAGTTCTTCAACGCCCGCAAAATTCATGCGCTGCGATCCATTGCGGCGCGCCGCGCCTCCCCGCGGCTCTGTTGGCGAAGAGCCAAAGCCAGGGGCCGGATTTGAGCGGGGCGCCCCGCTCGTAACGAGGGGTGTTCAGCGCAGTTGTGCAGCCGAGAGGCTGTACTGTTCCCGGAGATGCTGAAGGTAAAAGCTCGCCTCCTGAGCAATGTTGTAGCCAAAATTGTATGAGGCGATCCAATAGCTCATCAATGCGATATCGAGCAACGCAAAGATTGCGATAAGGCTGATAGGCAGGCGATTTGTTATTGGAACTTCACTGACCTCAGCCTTTCCATTTACGGCCTTGAAAAATCCCCGAATGATCAGCGCCGCATAAATTGATAGGAGCGCCCCGAACAGGATAATCATCCAGACAATTTCCTCTTTTATCCCAATGAAGAGGAAAAACAGGAACGGGAAGATGAACAACAGGGTGATCAGGAGCACACGAAACAGAAGCTTGAGCTTTTTATAGAAAATTCCGAGGCCTCTCAGCGCTTCGCCGAGCCCGGTGATGGCCGCTTCCAACGCGGAATTGAGGGCGGCAATGATCAGATCGATCGGGTTGTCCCGCATCCTGTTTAACCCTTAAGCCCATCCCAATTTCGTTCCGTCCGAGCTGACTCAGTTCCATCAGCCAGAGAAATACTTCGACCAGAGCTTGGGATTTGCTTCTTGATGTCCCAAGAAATAGGGAAGGGACACGCACAATCAACAACCGCACGGCATCTCGCGAGGACGGGGTAGCTCTCTTCTGACATTCCACGCATAGGGATCATAGGCTGGCGGCGGCCTTCTTGGCGGCCCCCAGCTCCGGTAGGGCGCAGGTTGGCCGTAAACATACCTGTGATACCGGAAAGGCCGTGCATCTTGCAGAAGCCAATACGCGAACATGCCCAGCAATATGCCCACAATTAGATAGACCGCACTCATCGCTAACCTCTGGTTGACCTGGACCAGCATGGGGTAAACGCTTGGCGCGAGAAAAAGTTGTCGGTGACGGCGGGAAACAGATGCGGAATGGCGCGGAAGCCAGTCGGAAAAAGTTAGGCTCCAGCTTGTTTACTCGGATGTTCCATTGGCGGGAGCACGCCACCCTACTTGAGCCGCGCCTGTTCTTGGGCGCGGCTTTTTATAGCTAAGAAGGTTGTTTCTTCCTACTCTTTTGTATGGTCGTCGATGCTGAAATCAGCCGCGGTTCAATTTCTGGAACGCTTCTCCGAGCAAGCCGCAGAGCTCTTGCGTATGCTGGGCGTAAGCCTGCATCCGGTCTTGAGCGAATTGCGTTTGGATGAGCAAAATCTCTTGGGAGGTCTGTGCGTTGCAGATCTTTCCCGCGAAGGAGAAAGCCGACTCGGCATTGTCCTTGGCAAAGTCCATGGCGCGGTCTTGAACGTCCTTGAAGCCGCTGGTCATGGGATTTGAAGGCACCGCGCCCATCCACGAGTTCATAGTCTGGGCCACGAAATTCGTAAGCTGTTCATAAGCAGCATGGGCCTGCTTAATGTTCTGATCGGCCATATCGCGCATGGGCTGCGGGATTTCGAATGGATTATCGGACATTGTTCCTCCCCGGTGCTAAGTCTTATAGAGCAAGTGTAACCGTCTCGTGAGACATTGAGAAGACGGCGATCTGCAACGCTGCCGCTGGAGTCACTTCAAGCGGCGCCCGAATAGTGGGGATGGATAGAAGCTCGATGCGCCGGAGCGCAGCGGGCAATTATCGCGAAAATGTCTCGCAGCCGGAACAAGTCAGGCTTTCGCTTGTTGCGGCAGTGTTGTTCTTAGGCAGGACAGCTCTACAGACTGTTAGCCGCGCCCTCCCTCGGCGCGGCCTTTTTGCCGGAGATCAGCGGCGATCGTCGCGGGCACGATAGGCCATGGCCCTACGCAGCTGTTCGATCGCAGCTCTTGAATCTCGAACGGCGGCGGCTTTGTGGCCGCCGAAATCGTGCGGCGCAGCTTCCAGATAGGCGATCGCGTCTTCGAGCTCGTGAATGGCCGTAGCAGGGAGATCGGCGAAAGACAAGCCCGGCGAGGTTTACTCCGCCAAAAGGCATGCGGCGAACGCGGGATCTCCGAGACCGCCCAGTTGCATCCGGT
>JBAVVQ010000779.1:0-8885 GCA_049697375.1 Rhodomicrobium sp. | reverse complement strand
GGATAAGGCTTCCCATTTCCGGGACGGCGGCAGCGATCCTTTTGCGCGGCGCGGCCGAGCCGGTCGAGCGCCTTCCACAGTCGCGGCGCAGATTTCTCGCCGTGCTGGTTTTGGCGCCTCCACTTTTGACCATCATGGCGGGCCTGATTTTCCAGCTGAAGATCGAAGCCATCATGGCGATCGGCATTTTTCCGCTTATGCCTCTTTTTCTCATGCAGCTCGTCACGCCCCTGGATGGCCGCGGCTGCTTCTATATGGCGGGAGGCGCGGCCGTTGCGCTCACAATTGCAACGCTGGCCGCCGCGCCATTCGCCGGCGCTCTGATGGCGTCAAAGAAGGCCGGGCCGTCCTTCGCTTTTCCCTACCGGGAGCTCGCGGCGAGCGTCACAGAGGTGTGGCGCTCTGAAACCCATACGCCCCTCAAATATATCGGCGCGGACACCCACACCGCCAACGGCATCAGTTTCTATAGCCCGGACCGGCCATCGAGCTTTGTAAATCTTGACTATGCGAGAGCGCTCTGGGTCACTCCGGCCAAGCTGGAGCAAAACGGGCTTCTCATTGCCTGCGTTCACGAGGATGCGGCCTGTTTGAGCAAGGCCTCCAATTTTCTCAAAGGGCATTGGAAGCAGACCTCGCTCAAGATCGCCCGGGAATTCGGAACGCGGCGGATGCCGGAAGTGACGTTCGATATCTTCGTCATTCCTTCCCTGGCAGGGTAATCAACAGCGCCAGGGCGGTACCAAAGGTGGAGGTTATTTCAGCGTCTTCAAAGGCGGCTCCGCGGCGTATCTCAATGGTGCTCCGAGAAGCATTCGCACCGCTACCTTGCCAAATTTGATTTTCGCTATTCGAACGGCGAAGCGCTTGGCGTGAACGATGTTGAACGTGCAGATCGCGCTCGCTTGGGGCAAGTAGCTGACTTATCGAACGAAGGCGAAACCGAAACCTAAGCTAACCAGATGGGAAGCCCCACAAGCGCTTCATGGGTATGGCGCATGAGGTCGAAGCTCCAGACGATCCAAAGGCTTTTGATGACGCCTTTAACAGAGTTACGTCCTCTTCTGGATCAACGAAAGCGAAAGGTACTCCCAAGGGGCTTCCTTAAGATGCTGTGAAAGCACGCCCATGAAAGCAGTGACGTGCTCCATTAGGGTTAATGCTTGCGATGCGCGATAAGAGGTCTTCGCGTGGGCAGTGTAATTCCTCCAGCCATCCTTGAACCAAGTGAATTCTTTTGCCGCTTCGGAAAGGAATTGAAGCCTTTCGTTCTTGGCTTGCCCTTTCTGGAGCGTGTTTCCTAGCGCTTTAACAGCGCCCTCTATGTCGTTGATGATTTTCTGCCACTGCTCCGTCGTCCAAGTCAGATCAACGTCCTTGGCAAGAGCTTTTAAGCCCCTCTCTAGTGCTCTCATGGAGTGATAGACACAGGCCGTATTTAGATCCACTGCGTAGCAGTTGCCGGCAAGCATAAGCTCTTCTGCAGCAGTCGGAAAGGCTAGTTTTACGTTATCACTGATGAGCCTACTATTGTCATAATATTTTGCTCTGTCTGGTGTTAGATAAAATAAGTACTTTGATTTTAATTCTGACCGCACGACGTCAATTAGGAGCAAATACTCGCTCTCTGTTTTTGGCATATTGGCCGCATTATCTCCGCAGCGGTTTGATATTAAATCGGCTGATGTCGGGAGATGCAAGTCCTGACACAAATCGAAAATTCTTATAAGATGCTGATTAAGATCGTAATTAATTTCTATTTTGTTCTTATCAAGATACTCTTTGTCTAAATCAGCCAGAAATAGCTCAGACCTAGACTTCTCAATTTCCTCGCCGAGTTCTATATATTTCTTTGCGCTAATTTTGAGCTTATCGAACTAGCTCACAGCCGTAGAGGTTGGAAAGGGGCCGGCAGCCCAGCTTTAGGTGCTTAATAGCGCATCTCCCGCTGATTCGAAATATCTACATTTGTGTAAAATGTGACGTGCGCTTTTTTGTTGACCCCGATCAAAGAAAGGTCCAAAAAGAGAACAAAACGGGATCAAATTATGTCATGAGCAAGCTTGAAGCCTTACGGATGCAGGTCGTCGCCCTTGAGGGGCGCCACATGGAGACATGCCAAGGCGATCAGATCTTGCCTTTCGAGGATAGCCGGTTAAACACGCCGCTCCCTCACGGCGGCCTTAAGCTTGGCGCGCTTCACGAGTTCCTGTCGGATGGACTCGAAGCCGAGCTTGCGCCTGCGGTGACGGCGTTTGTGGCGACGGCAGCCGCCAGAATTTTACGCATCCGGGAAGGATATGCGCTCTGGGCTTTGAGCCGCGCCGATTGCTATGCGCCTGGCCTCGCCCGCTTCGGCTTGGAGCCTTCTCGTATCGTCTGGGTCGAATGCCGGAAGGATGCCGAGGTTCTGGGCGTCATGGAGGAGGCCCTTCATTCGCGGGCGCTTGCCGCCGTTGTCGGTGAGGCGGGGACGCTGAGCTTGAAGGCAGGCCGGAGGCTCGATGCCGCAGCGCGCCAATCGGATGTCACCGCCCTTCTCTTGCGGCGCCCTCTTTTCAAGTCTTCCAAGGCCGGTTGCGGCCCGAGCGGCGCTGCGGCCACCCGCTGGCGCGTGTGCGCTTTGCCAACTGCGGATCGGGATCGCTTCTCCCCTCATCCTGTCCTTCTCCCGGTCGAACTCGCCTTGGCGAGTTCGCAATCGAAGGAGACCGCATCCGCTTGCGGATGCGGAGACTCTGAGTGGCAATCTCGCCAAGGCGAGATTGCGCGGGAGAGGGCTGGGGTGAGGGGGAACTTCGAATCCGGCCTCGGGCCGCCCTGCTGGCGGCTCGACCTCGAATATTGCCGCAACGGCAGACCGGCATCGTGGATTGTGGAGGCATTGGATGGTTCAGACGGCGAAGGACTCCAAGCGGGCCATGTTCGTGTGGTTGCCGAACTTCGCGATGAGGCTCGCGAGGCTGAAACGGCCCCGGCTCGCACGCCCGCACGAACCGCTCGCGCTTCTTGAAAAGAACGGCAACATCCACCGCATCGCGGCGCTGGACGAGCCTGCCCTTCGCGCCGGACTTTATCTGCATCAGCCTTTGGCGGACGCGCTCGCCGTCTGTCCCAAACTTGTCTCCGCCGATGCCGAGCCGGAAGCGGTTCAGGAGGCATTGACGGCGCTCGCGGCCTGGGCGCAGCGCTATAGTCCCGCCACCGCCCCTGCCCCGCCATGCGGCCTATGGCTCGATATTACGGGATGCGCCCATCTCTGGGACGGCGAAGACGGGCTTGCCGAAGATCTGATCGCACGCCTTGAAGCGCGGGGCGTTAAGGCCCGTGCCGCCATCGCGCCCACCTTCGGGGCGGCCTATGCGCTCGCCCATCACGCCAAGCATTACCTGATCGCGTCTTCAGGCGACGTCGTCGCGGAAAGGCAAAGCCTTGTCCGGGATCTGGGCGGAAATAGAGCTTGTGTCTCTGCTGCGATCCCGGATGGCGGCCGCAAAGCCCGCTTCCGGGATGACGATTGCGGCTTACCCGCCCTTCTTGCTCCCCTGCCTGTCGAGCGGCTGCGCATCGGCGCCGACACAGCGGCTGTCCTTCGCAAGCTCGGGCTTTTCACCATCGGCCAAGTGCAAAGACTGCCGCGGGCCGGTCTTGCGCGCCGCTTCCCCGACCTTTTGCCTCAGCTCGACAAAGCTCTGGGCCGGGGCGCCGAGCCAATCGAGTTCCTATGCCCGCCTTCGCCCTGGATCGAGTGGCTGCGCTTCGCCGAACCCATCTCAGCGCCCGAAGATTTGGAGCGTATCACGCTCAAGCTTCTGGACATGCTCTGCGCGCGCCTGCAAGCCGGGCGGCAAGGCGGCCAGCGTTTCGAGATCAGTTTTTTCAGATGTGACGGCAGCGCGCAAATGCAGGCTGTTTCGACCGCCCTCCCCGTCCGTGACCCCGCCCGCGTCTTTCGTCTTTTCCGGGAGAAGCTCGGCCTGATCGATCCGGGATTCGGGATCGATGTCGCAGCGCTTGCCGCAACGCATGTGGAGCCGCTGGAGGCTCAGCAGGCCAACATTCTGCGCAACGTCAAAAGCACGGCCTGCGCCGAAGACCTGGCGATCCTGATCGACGCGCTGGAGAACAGGCTCGGCGAAGGCCGCGTCTACCGGCTTGCGGCGCGGGAAAGCTACATCCCCGAACGCGCCGTGACATCGGCAGCACCCTTGGCCCCATCGTCATGGCCGGGCTCGACCCGGCCATCCAGAACAAAAAACAAAGGTTCGAAGAGTAGGACGCTGGATGGCCGCCTCAAGGACGGCCATGACAACAGCCTCTGGCAAAACATGACGGAGCGGCCCATCCGCCTGTTTCTGCGGCCTCACCCCATCGACGTGACCGCCGCGATCCCCGATGCGCCGCCAATGCTGTTTCGATGGCGCAAGGTGGTGCATCGCGTCGTTCGCGCCGAGGGCCCCGAGCGCATCTCTCCCGAATGGTGGCGCGAGGACGGCGACGCAGCGGACGACAATCAGATCCGCGATTATTACCGCGTCGAGAGCGCCCACGGCATGCGCTTCTGGGTGTTCCGCGAAGGGATTTACGGCGGCGAGCGTCCGCCCCGGTGGTACCTGCACGGGGTCTTCGCATGAGTCCGCGCCATCGTCATCCCGGAACGGCGACTAAAGCGGCAAGAGGCGCACATGCCTAGCCCCGCGAATTATGCCGAACTGCAGGTGACGACGAACTTCTCCTTCCTAGAAGGCGCCTCGCATCCTCACGAACTCGTCGTCCGCGCCGCCGAACTCGGCCTTTCCGCCATCGCCATTACAGACCGCAACTCGCTTGCCGGCATCGTGCGCGCTCACCTTGCCGCCCGCGAGTTGGACGTGAAGCTCATCGTCGGCTGCCGCCTGACTTTCATGGACGGCTCGCCCGATCTCCTCTGCTATCCCAAAGATCGCGCGGCTTATGGACGGCTTTGCAGGCTGCTGACGGTTGGGAAATCGGATCGGGTTTTCAAGCAGAAAGGAGCCAACGGGGCTTCTGCGTCATGGCCGCCCTTGAGCCGGCCATCCAGGGATAAAATCCAGAAGCTTGAGTTTCTGAAATTGGATGGCCGGGTCGAGCCCGGCCATGACAAAATGGATGAGGATGCCCCAGAAATCCCCAAAGGCGAATGCCACCTTCAGATTGAAAATTTCCTGGCCTTTTCAGAAGGGCAGATCGTTACAGTTGTGCCGCCGGACGATGCGTTCCGGACACCGGCAAAAACGGAAAGCTTCCAGCGGCGTTTGCAGGATCTGGCGGCGCATCTCAAAAGCCGCGTCTATCTCGCCGCCACCCATCGCTTCCTTGGCGACGAAACGAAAAGGCTTCATCGTCTGGCGGCCCTCGCCGAAGCCGCGCGCGTCCCGCTCATCGCGACCAACGACGTCCTCTATCACGATCCATCGCGCCGCCGCTTGCAGGATGTGCTCACCTGCATCCGCGAGACGTGCAGGATCGACGAAGCGGGCTTCAGGCTTCATCGCAATGCCGAGCGGCATCTGAAAAGCGCAAGCGAAATGACGCGGCTGTTTGCGGATTACCCGCAAGCGGTCGCCAACACGGCTGAACTCGCAAGCCGCTGCACGTTCAGCCTCAAAGAATTGACCTATGAATATCCCGATGAGATCGCGCCCGACGGCGAAGACCCGCAAGCGCGGCTCGAACGCCTAACCTGGGAGGGGCTTAAGCGCCGTTATCCGGACGGGCCGCCGCCCGCCGTCGTGGAGCAGATCAAGCACGAGTTCGTGCTCATCGCACGCCAGCATTACGCGCCCTTCTTCCTCACCGTGGAGGACATTGTCCGCTTTGCTTGCAAGAAAGGAATTCTGCATCAGGGACGCGGCTCGGCGGCTAACTCCGCTGTCTGCTTTGCGCTCGGCATCACCGAAGTCGATCCCGCCCGCTCCAACCTGCTCTTCGAGCGCTTCATTTCGGATGCGCGCGACGAACCGCCGGATATCGATGTCGATTTCGAGCACGAGAAGCGCGAAGACGTCATCCGATATGTCTATGACCGCTTTGGGCGGCATCGCGCCGGGCTTTGCGCCACCGTCGTCTGCTACCGGACGCGCGGCGCGGTGCGCGAAGTGGGCAAGGCGCTTGGTCTTTCTCCAGATGTCACGGCGGCGCTTGCAGGGTCGATCTGGGGCTGGAGCGAAGACGGCGTCGATCCGCAAGAGCTGGCGGGCCTCGGCCTCGATGCTTCGGACTCACGGCTTGCGCTCTGCCTGGAGCTATCTCGCCAGCTCATCGGCTTTCCGCGCCACCTTTCGCAGCATCCCGGCGGCTTTCTCATTGCGCGCGGACGGCTCGACGAGCTCGCGCCTATCGAGAACGCCTCGATGGATGACCGCACCATCGTCTCCTGGGACAAATACGACATCGAAGCGCTTGGCATGCTGAAGGTGGATGTGCTGGCGCTCGGCATGCTCACTTGCCTCGCCAAAGGCTTTGACCTCCTGCGTAAAGCTTACGGAGTGGATTTGACGCCCGCGATGGTTCCGGCTGAGGACGAAGGCGTTTACAAGATGCTGTCACGCGCCGATTCCATCGGCGTGTTTCAGGTGGAAAGCCGCGCCCAGCAGACCATGCTGCCACGGCTCAAGCCGAAATGCTTTTACGATCTCGTCATCGAGGTGGCCATCGTCCGGCCCGGCCCGATCCAAGGCGACATGGTGCATCCTTATCTGCGCCGCCGCCAAGGGATCGAGAAGCCGAACCTTCCCAGCGAAGAATTGAAAGGCATTCTTGAAAAGACGCTCGGCGTGCCGCTCTTCCAGGAGCAGTGCATGAAAATCGCCATCGTGGCCGCGGGCTTTTCACCGAGCCGCGCCGACGAGCTGCGCCGCGCCATGGCGACGTTCAAGAAGGCCGGCGCCATCGGCCAGTTCAAGGACGAGTTCATCGGCGGCATGCTGGCGAAAGGGTATGAGCGCGGGTTCGCAGAGCGCTGCTTCAGCCAGATCCAGGGGTTCGGCACCTATGGCTTTCCTGAGAGCCACGCGGCGTCATTCGCGCTCTTGGTTTACTGCTCGGCCTGGATGAAATGCTATTATCCCGACGTGTTCGCCGCCGCGATCCTGAACAGCCAGCCGATGGGGTTCTATGCCCCGGCGCAGCTTGTGCGTGACGCCCGCGCGCATGGCGTCGAGGTGCGCCCCGCCGATGTGAACGCCAGCGATTGGGATCATACGCTGGAAGCGCTTCCCCCCTCACCCCAACCCTCTCTCCCGCCGCATGCGCTCGCGGATGCGGT
Source organism: Rhodomicrobium sp. (assembly GCA_049697375.1). GTDB lineage: Bacteria > Pseudomonadota > Alphaproteobacteria > Rhizobiales > Rhodomicrobiaceae > Rhodomicrobium. The sequence continues at coordinate 1,597 of JBAVVQ010000779.1, read as the reverse complement.
CATGTTGAGTTGCAAACCCGCCAAGGCGAGTTCGCCCGGAGAAGGACAGGATGAGGGGGGCTTCCCCAAGCACAATCACGCGCTGCGTCTCGGCTTCCGACTCATCGCGGGGCTGCGCGAAGGCGACGTCAAAAGAATCATGAACGCGAGAACGGCGGGCGGCCCGTTCAAAAGCCCCGAAGATCTGATGCGCCGCGCAAGGCTCAGGCCCGGCGCCATGCTCACGCTTGCTCGCGCCGATGCTTTCGACTCGCTCAAGTTGAGCCGCCGCGAAACGCTTTGGCATGTGGCGGCCCTCGAGGCGGACGAATTACCGCTTTTGAGGCCAGAAGACGCCACTGAAAGGACCGGGAACATTCACAATGCCAAGTCATTTACTCATGACGATCCCGGCGACCTTCAAAGCCGGTTCCGGGATGACGATGACATCCAGCTCCCGCCATTGAAGCAGGAAGAGGCTGTCGCGGAAGACTATGCGGTGTTTGGTCTTTCGCTGCGGACTCATCCCATGGCGTTCATGCGCGAGGAGCTGCGCGCAAAAGGAATGGTTACGGCAGCGGACTTGAAAACGCTCGCCAATGGAAAATTCGTGAAAATCGCGGGCCTCGTGCTGTTTCGCCAACGGCCGGGAACCGCAAAAGGCACGATCTTCATAACGATGGAGGACGAGACGGGCGCAGCCAATCTGATCGTATGGCCCAAGGCAGCCGAAACTTACCGTAGAGCCGTTTTCGGAGCGAAGGTGATTTTATGCGAGGGGATCTTGCAAAAAGAGAGTAATGTAATCCATGTCGTCAGCCGCCGGCTTACCGACGGGACCGCTATGCTCCGGCGCTTCCAGCCTGAAGCAAGCGCATTTGGATTGCGGTTCGGGCGCGGCGACGAGGTTGCTCACGCGCCAGGAGAGGATGCGCGAGCATCGAAAGTTCACTCAAATTGGACGGATACCTTAAAAAGCCGCGATTTTCGGTAACACGATCTTCCAGGCTTTCGGCTAGCGGTGACATGCGCCATCCCAGCCGGAAAAAGGGTCACATAGAACCTGGCGAAGGCTAAGCGCTGGCGGGCGTACCGCTTTTGCCTGCATCAAAAGAGGGGAAACATGCGTATCAAATCACACATCTGGGTGAGCGCCTATCTGCGCCGGGTGAATACCGCTTTCGCCCATGCCGCTCTCGTAAGGCGCGGCGACGCCGATGCTGGCGCGATCTATATCAAGGTGGCGGCCCTGGATGGCACGGCTCAGGTTTTTGCGCCCCTTTCAGCGGAGCTTGCCGAGATGACCCCGAGCGACTCGCTGGTCATAGAGGAAGGACGAGCCTGGCAGCCGGTCTATTCTCCCAACACCGGAGAAGCGGAGGCCGACGCCTACCTTGCGCGCCAAGCCGGCCGCGACCCGGATATCTGGATTTTGGAGGTGGAGGCTGCACAGGGACGCCATCTCTTGGGTGAAACTGCCAAAGTCTATTCCTAAGTGTCCGTTCACAAAGTTCTTGAATCGTCTGAATCCTTTGTGATTCAAGGAAGGCGGCTGTGATTCGGAGGGGCCGCCGATGTGGACTGCTGAAAACCGTAAGCGCTACGACCGAAGCCGGTT
>JBAVVQ010000778.1:0-5831 GCA_049697375.1 Rhodomicrobium sp. | reverse complement strand
GCGCTCGACGGACGCGACCCACGTTTGCAGCAGTGGGTCGTCGACAGCGGCGTGGCTGCGTTGATCTCCGATAATGTCGCGGTGGAGCGCTACCCGAATAAGTCCGGGTCGGGGCGGCGGCCGCTTGTGCCGCTCCACGAGCTATGCCTGTTCAAACTCGGCGTTCATTTAGGCGAGCTGTGGTGGCTGAGCGACCTCAATGATCATATGCGCGGCGCCGGGCGCACCCGCTTCCTGCTGACGGCGCCGCCGCTGCGGTTGCCCGGAGCGGTCGGCTCTCCGGTGACCCCGGTGGCGACGGTTTAACGCCGATGGCGTGGCCACAGCAGGCGAAATCTTATTTGGCGTCTTTGGCGACCAAGCGCTTCCCGCCCACATCTATCTTATGGTTCGCGCAAATTTCGCTGAGCGTGTGCTTCCTTGCCGGCTCCGGAACCTCGAATGTCCCAAGCGTGGCGCCGGGTGGCGGCACAGGACGAAGTTTCGGCCCCTTATGGTGATCGTCGTCGACCACGGCCGCGAGGATATGCCCTTCCGCGTTGTATAAAGCCACGATTTTCATGAGCCCACCACCCAAATAGCGCTGAACCGCAATCCGCTTCCCGGCAGAGGAGAACGAGTTTGCACCATCAAATGCTGGGTCCAACTATGACCATTATCCGTCACTGTCCACTGCCGGAGGACCTCAACAACACTATTAAACTGGGTAGGCCGAACGCTAAACCCCCAATAGTGCTCAGAAAGCGGATCCGTCGCTACTTGCATCGTCCACTCTAACGTAGTATTTCCGTCCTGGTGAGCATCGCTCCAAGTGTGATGTAAATCTGCCATGACCTATACCATTTTAAAAACTTTCGATTTCTGGATTTTTATTGGAATTTTAAATACTTGCAAGCTTGATGCGTTCAAGAAAACTTGAGCCGACGAATAGCCTCCGCGCCGCTGTCCACGGCCTCATGTCTCGACACATTGCGGGTGATGGGAGCCGACAGCGTAGCGCTCTGGGCCAGACTGGCCTTTGGGGGTATTGTCTGATAGATCCGGCGACATCGCCGGGAGGAATGAGTTTTGCTGACTGTGGTTGGATTAGCGGGAAGCCCATGCACGCCCTCCCGGACGCGCGCGATCGTGAAGGCGGTGATGGACCGCATCGCGGCGCAGGCCGGCGCAGAAGCAAGGCTTGTCGATGTGGCGGACCTCGTGCCAGACCTCGGCATCCGCTCCCGCGCCGAGGCTTCCCCGCGCGTGCAGGAAGCCCTGCAAGCCATTGAGAGCGCCAGCCTGCTTGTCGTCGGCTCGCCTGTCTACAAAGGCTCCTACACCGGCCTTCTCAAGCACCTCATCGACCTTATCAGCTACCCTGCCCTTCTTGGAACGCCTATTGCTCTCCTCGCCGCAGGCGGAAGCGACCGCCACGCGCTTGTCATCGAGCATCAGCTTCGGCCGCTTTTCGCATTCTTCGGAGCGAAAACGCTGGCGACCGGCGTTTTCTTAACGGACAAGACCATTCAGGACGGATGGGTGGAGGATAGCGCCTGCAGCGCGCGGCTGGATCAGCTCGTCGCCGAAGCGGTCCATGAGCTGAACCTCGCCCGGACCGTGCGGGCCTCAGCGCTTGGCTAGGGCCACCTCGTAGCTTATCGACTTGATATTGCTGTTCAGGAAACGGGCAAGCTGCTTCGCTTCCCCAAGGCTCGTTCCGCGATAGAGATCGAGGCCAATTTCACCTTTCAGCGTCATGAGCCCCTCATTCTTCGGTTGTAACACGACCCAGGGCGCGCCATTGTCACGCAACCGCACCACGAAAAGGAACTCGGCATTTTCTTCGCTCACTCGCCAACCCTCTACTAGGACAAAACGTGAACAAACTAGCGGGGAATTGCGGGCGCGGCAACCCTCATCGACGGGTCTCAACCACTGTTAACCATACTTATGCACGCAAGCTTAAGGCTACCGCGCTTATTTTCATAAAACCTTGCTGGCGTCAGAGGGAGTGCGAGGCGTGCTGGCCGCATTTGTATTGCGCTTTTTCATCATCTTCGGACTTGGCCTGTTGGCTTTCGTGACCTTCCTCGTGGCCACCACCCTGATCTGGCTGATGTGGCTCGACAGTTGGCGCTGCGGGATGTGCCTCAGTTACCCTGTTGGCGTTTACACCCTGGCGCTGCTCGGGTTTCTCATCCTACTCTCGCTCGCTTTCGAAGCCGGCGAGGCCGCCGTACTCTGGCGCGCCTGGGCCATAGCAACGCGCAGATGGTTCATCGCAAACTGGACGGTGCCCGTCGCCATCGTGATCGCCATCCTCGCGATTCTATTGGTCTTCAATTGGTGGTGGATCGTCGAGTGGTGGTGCAACCTTTGGTGACGCCCCGCCTCTCCTTGTGTCTATTTCATCGTCGGAATGACGAATTCCGCGCCTTCCTTCACGCCGCTCGGCCAGCGCGATGTCACCGTCTTTGTCTTGGTATAGAAGCGCATTGAATCGGGACCGTGCTTGTTCAGATCGCCGAACATGGACTTCTTCCATCCGCCGAAGGTGTGATAGGCGAGCGGCACCGGGATCGGCACGTTGATCCCGACCATGCCCACATTCACGCGCGAGGCGAAATCGCGGGCGGCATCGCCGTCGCGGGTAAAGATCGCAACGCCGTTGCCGTATTCATGATCATTGGCAAGCGCAAGCCCCTCTTCGTAGTCATGCGCGCGAACCACCGAAAGCACCGGGCCGAAGATTTCCTCGCGATAGAGGCGCATGCTGGGCTTCACACGGTCGAAGAGGCAGGCTCCCATGAAGAACCCCTTCTCGTAGCCTTGCATTTTGAAGCCGCGTCCGTCGACGACGAGTTCAGCGCCTTCGTCGACGCCAGCCTGGACGAGGTCCTTAACGCGCTCCAGCGCGGCTCCGGTTACAAGCGGCCCGAAATCCGCCTTTTCATCTGTATAGGGAGCTACTCTCAGCCTTTCCGCCCATAGAGCGAGCTTTTCGACGAGCCTGTTCGCCGTCTCCTCCCCGACCGGAACGGCCACCGAAATCGCCATGCAGCGTTCACCAGCAGAGCCATAGCCCGCGCCCATAAGGGCATCCACGGCCTGGTTCATGTCGGCATCGGGCATCACGATCATGTGGTTCTTGGCGCCGCCAAAAGCCTGCACGCGCTTTCCATGAGCCGCGCCAAGCGAATAGACGTGATGCGCAATCGGGGTCGAGCCGACGAAGCCGACAGCCTTCACGTCCGGATGGGTAAGAATGGCGTCCACAGCTTCCTTATCGCCATTGACCACGTTAAAGATGCCTGCGGGCAACCCCGCTTCCAGGAAAAGCTCCGCGAGGCGGATCGGCACGCTTGGGTCGCGCTCGGATGGTTTGAGGACGAAGGCGTTGCCGGCCACGATGGCGGGGGCAGCCTTCCACAGCGGAATCATCGCCGGAAAGTTGAACGGCGTAATCCCCGCGGCCACGCCGAGCGGCTGACGCATCGAGTACACATCGATGCCAGGGCCTGCGCTGTCGGTGAATTCGCCCTTCAAGAGATGCGGCGCGCCTGCCGCAAATTCCACCACTTCGAGACCGCGCTGGATGTCGCCGATGCTGTCGGGAACTGTCTTGCCGTGTTCGGAGGAGAGAAGCTCCGCCAGAGGCCGCATCTCCTTCGCGATGACCTCCAGAAACTTCATCATAACGCGAGCCCGCTTTTGCGGGTTTTGCGCCGCCCAGGCCGGTTGCGCGGCCTTCGCGTTTGCGACGGCATCCGCCAGCTCGGCGGCGCTAGCAAGCGACACGCGCGCCTGCACCTCGCCCGTATGCGGCGCGTAAACATCTGCGAAACGGCCGGACTTTCCTTGCACAGCCTTGCCGCCGACGAAATGACCGATATGGCGCATGGCGCACTCCCGAGGTTGTTCGCCTATTTATCCAAAAGAGTACGGCAGGGAGCAGTTGGGTCCAAGCCCAAAGACAAAAAAGGCAAGATGAGACTTGCTCGTGAAAGCCTTCGGCGGCCCCTTCTGTGCCGGGGGTAAGCCGCCGCAAGTTGCCGGGACATCAAATCCCGGGGCAGCGGCGGCGGGGATTTGCTGGCGCGCCCGGCAAACCCCGCTTCGCATTTAGTCGGCTTATGCAAACTCCATGATGACCGCATCGACCGCCAGACTATCGCCGGGTTTGGCCCGAAGCTTCTTCACGGTTACGTCGCGGTCGGCCTTGAGAATGTTCTGCATCTTCATGGCTTCGACAACGGCAAGCGCGTCTCCGGCTTTTACCTCCTGCCCTTCTTCGACCGCGATGGAGATTACAAGGCCGGGCATAGGGCACAGTAGCTTCTTCGACGTGTCGGCGATTTTCTTCTCGGGCATCAGCGCGGCGAACTGGGCCTCTCGGGCAGTGTAAACGAAGGCTGTCCCCCGCACTCCTCCATAGGAAAGGTCGTAACCGTTCAGCACAGGCCGGACCTGCACGAAGAGTTCCTTGTCCCCGATGATCTTGCCATGCCATAGCGGATCGCCGGGCCACCAGTGCGAGTGCATTATCATCTCGCGGCGCACCGTCCCATCGGGCTCGCACAAAGCCACCGTGGCGCCGTTACTCAGTTCGCCGGATACACGCAAGTGCTGTTCAAACTTGCCAAGGCGACAAACCCGCATCTCGCCGAGCTTGAGCCCCACCGCGCCCGGCAACTGCCCGGAAATATGACGCCGGCGCACATTGTTCAGGTTGTCGATCGTGGCGGCGACGCTCATAAGTACATCGCGCGTTTCGCCCTCCGGCTCGCGATGCTTAAAGCCGCCCTCGAATTCCTCCGCAATGAAGCCCGTCGAAAGGTGGCCGCTGCGCCAGCGAGGGTGCTGCATGAGCGCCGACAAAAACGGAATGTTGTGCTGGATGCCATCGATGTAGAACGCATCGAGAGCGGTGGACTGGGCATTGATCGCATCTTCCCGCGTCGGGCCATAGGTGATGAGCTTCGCGATCATCGGGTCGTAGAACATCGAGATCTCGCCGCCTTCTTCAGCGCCGGTATCGTTGCGCACCACGATCCCGCCATAGCGCGGCCCCTCAGCCGGCGGTAGATAACGCACGAGCCTTCCGATCGAGGGCAGGAAATTGCGGAACGGGTCTTCCGCATAGACGCGGGTTTCGACGGCCCAGCCCTTGAATGAGAGATCGGACTGCTTGAACGGCAGCTTCTCGCCATCCGCGACCCGGATCATGAGCTCAACCAGATCGAGGCCGGTGATCATTTCCGTAACCGGATGCTCGACCTGGAGCCGGGTGTTCATTTCGAGGAAGTAGAAGTTCTTCTTCTGGTCGACGATGAACTCGACGGTGCCCGCGCTCTCATAATTGACCGCCTTCGCAAGCGCGACCGCCTGCGCGCCCATCGCGGCGCGGGTTTCCTCGTCAAGGAAGGGGCTTGGCGCCTCCTCGGCGACTTTTTGATTGCGGCGCTGGATCGAACATTCGCGTTCGAAGAGGTGAACGACATTGCCGTACTTGTCGCCCAACACCTGGATTTCGATGTGCCGGGGATTTTCGACGAACTTCTCAACGAAGACGCGGCTATCTCCGAAGCTCGACTTCGCCTCCGCCGTCGAGGTAAGGAACCCTTCCCGAACCTCTTCCGCCGACCGGGCGACCCGCATGCCCTTGCCGCCGCCACCTGCGCTTGCTTTGATCATCACCGGGTAGCCGATGTCGCTTGCGATGCGAATCGCCTGGTCCGGGCTCTCGATCACGCCGAGATAGCCGGGAACGGTCGAGACGCGCGCGGCCGCGGCGGCCTTCTTGCTCTCGATCTTGTCGCCCATCGCGCGGATCGCTTCGATGTTCGGAC
>JBAVVQ010000777.1:0-4706 GCA_049697375.1 Rhodomicrobium sp. | reverse complement strand
CCCGAAAGGCTTTCGTGGATCGAGAGCAAATACGAGGTGATGACAACGCTTGCCGCGAAGGGCGTCTGGATGCAGCTCACATCCGGATCGCTTACCGGGCGATTCGGCCGGCGCCCCCGCTATTGGGCCAAGCGAATGCTGGAGGAAGGGCTTGTCCAAATCCTAGCAACCGATGCTCATGACACCATCCGACGTCCCCCCGATCTCGCCAAAGGGTTGAAGGAGGCGGAGCGGCTGGTTGGCGCGGAAGAAGCCCGGCATCTCGTCCACACCCGGCCTTTGGGTGTGCTTATGAACAAGCCGCCTCGGGAGTTGCCAACTCCGCAGCCCTGTGTCAGCGCCGAAATAAAGGAAGAGGATGACGGCTGCGGCCCTGTGGAACAACGGAAGCGCAAGTGGCGCTTCTTTGGCTAAAGCCGGCTGGCGAAAGTTTCTGTAGCGGCGCGGTTTTTTGCGACGCTGGATCGATGCGGACAATGTTCATCGCAGCCAGAACAGTAACCGCGGTGATATCTGATGGTTCATTAAGTTCGTTCGAGAAAATTCTGCGCTGACCAAGGAGCGCCAGAGCAACAAATTTGCTCCCGGGGAGCGCATCAGGCCCAAGGCCTGGAGAGAGACGCCGTTTCCTCGAAGGCCTGGATCTTATCCGCCTTTTGCATCGTGAGCCCAATGTCGTCCAGACCCTCGATAAGGCATTTTTTGCGGAAGGGATCAACCTCGAAGATCACAACCCCGCCATCCGGCCCACGAATTTCCTGCCTCTCAAGATCGACGGTCAGCGTCGCGTTTGCTCCGCGCTCGGCATCATCCATAAGCTTTGCAAGGTCTTCCGGTGAGACCACAACGGGCAGAATGCCATTCTTGAAGCAGTTATTGTAAAAGATGTCGGCGAATGACGTGGAGATCACGCAGCGGATGCCGAAATCGAGGAGCGCCCACGGCGCGTGCTCGCGGCTCGACCCGCAGCCGAAGTTGTCACCAGCCACCAGAATTTTGGCGGTCCGGTAAGCCGGCTTGTTCAAGACGAAATCAGGGTTGTCCTTGCCGCCATCGTCGTAGCGCATTTCGTAAAAGAGCGACGTCCCAAGGCCCGTGCGCTTGATAGTCTTCAGGAACTGCTTCGGAATGATCATGTCGGTGTCAACGTTAATCATTGGCAGCGGCGCGGCAACGCTTGTGAGAGAAGTGAATTTTTCCATGGGCCAATCCTTTGTTCTTCCTTTTAGCGCTTAAGCCGCGACGATCAAGCAGCTTCGGCCACATTATCGCCCGACCACACTGGCGGACGGCGATAGATCCAGGTTTGCGCAAGCTCAAGCTGTCGCGCCAGCCGAAGCAAAATGCCATCAGCACTTACTTTTCCCGCAAATTGAATGCCGATCGGAAGCCCCTCCGGCGACCAGAACAGCGGAAGCGAAATGGCAGGCTGACCCGTCATATTGAACTGCGCGGTGAAGGGCGCGAAGGCGAAGTTTTTTGCGGCGACTGCCTTCATAAGTGCTTTCATGAGCCAAGGGGAATGGAGTCCGTCAACAACCCTCATGGCGATTTTTTCGCTGGGCGTTGGATTGTTCTGGCCAATGCGTAGCGGGAGAGAACCCAAGACGGGGCTCATGATAACGTCGAAGCTCTCCGAGAAGTACAGAAATGCCCTGGTGGCGCGGTCAATGACAGCCTTCGCCCAGGCCTTCTCAGCTTCCGGCACAACGCCGCCGACGCTGGCGAGAGTCCATGTGGTCAGTTCCACATCCTGGCGCGATGCCGGATGCCCAAGGAGATCTGCAGCGCTATCGAGCGCCTGTTTCGCGCCGATGGCCCAATAAAGGAGAAAGGCCATGCCGAATTCGGTATAATCGACTTGGGGTTCAGCGTCCTCGAGATGATGGCCGAGCGACTCCATAAGCCTGACTGCGTTTTCCAGCGCCGCTCGCACTTCCGGCGCCACCGACGGGCCGAACATCGCGCTTCGGACAACCGCGACCTTCAATGGTTTGGGAGCGGCGTCGAGCCCGGACAGAAAGCTCGCATGCCGACAAGTGCAGACGGCGTCAAGCGCCGCGGCGGAATCGCGGACGCTGCGGCTCACGACGTGATCCACGACGAAGTCCGAAACGATGGTCTCGATTTGCGGATCCTTGGGGTTAAGCCCGCGCGACGGTTTCAGGCCGACGAGGCCGCAACAGCTTGCTGGAATGCGGATGGAGCCGCCGCCATCCGAAGCATGCGCCATGGGCACAATGCCGGCTGCGACCGCCGCCGCCGCGCCGCCGCTCGACCCGCCCGGCGTGCGATCAAGGTTCCATGGATTCCGGCACGCGCCGAAAAGTTCCGGTTCGGTGACCGGCACGAGGCCGATCTCCGGGACATTCGTCTTCCCGAAGGCGACGAGGCCCCCGGCTTTGAAGCGCTTTATGATTTCGCCATCGTCTTCAGGAACATAGTTTGCGAACAGCCTGCTGCCGCAGGTCAGCGGCGCGCCCGCAAGCGGGGGGCCGAGGTCTTTGACCAGAAAAGGCACACCGGCGAAAGGCCGATCCAAATCCACAGCGTTTGCCGCCCGCTCGGCATCTGCATCCAATCGGTGCACAACCGCATTGAGCCTAGGGTTCACGAGATCGCAACGCTGGCGCGCTTCGTCGAGAAGCTCGGCCGCGCTCACCTCCCGTTTGCGCACAAGGTCAGCCAACCCGACCGCGTCGTAATGGTCGTATTCTGCAAAGCCGCTCATTACATGCTCCTAGCTCTTTCTTACTTAGAGCGACCGCAGAAAAATCCCACTCCCGGAAATCCCGTTGAACACTGATTGAATGGCGATGGCGCTGAGGAGGATACCAAAGACTCGCATCACCACTTTCTGCGCCGTGACACCAATCCAATCGCGGATTTCCTGAGCCGCCAGCAAGAGAACCAGCGTAAAGGCCATCACGGTCAGGAGCGCTGCGATGACGGCGATCTGGTTCGCCAACGTGCCGCCTGTATTCGCCATCAGAAGCATTGCGCCAGACATGGCGCCGGGCCCCGCGAGGATCGGCGTCGCCAGCGGGAACACGGCGATCTCGTCATTCTTTGCGCGCGCCTCCACGCTTTCCGGCTGCGTGATCGTGCTTCCACCGATCCGGGACTCGAAGATCATGTCGAGCGCGATGATGAGGAGGATGACGCCGCCCGCAGCCTGCAACGCTGGAAAGGTAACGCCGAGCGCAGAGAGTATTGAGGTCCCGAGAAGCGCGAAGAACAGGATGATCCCGGTTGCAATCCCGGTCGCTTTCAGTGAGATCGCAACCCGCTCAGCGCGGCTGAAACGCGGACAGAACGTTGCGAAGAGAACAGCGGCCTCCACAGGGCCTATCGTGGCGAAGAACGTCGCAAACGCCGACAGCGCAGTTTTGAGCATACCGATACAAAGAATAATAGGCTTCGCCGTGCGTCAATGCCCCCGAGTCTCGACTTCCCACCGCCGCATGGCCTCAAGCAAAACCACGTTTTGCATGATATTGTTAATCCGTTCCCGGCGGATGCGTTCCTTCTCGTCTGGGCACTCATCAGCGACATGGTTGCGCCAGAACTTTCTCAAAACTTGTTTTAGGCGAAATGGTCTTCTGATTTTATCCATTGATGGCCCACCTGGAATGACAGCGGAGATGGCCGAACTTGAATCCCAGAATACCAGAGTATAACTTTCAATTTCATCAACCCGATTGACTAAAAAATACGGAAAGTTCCGAGCGCCCGGCCCTTCGCCGATCACACACACACAAAAAAGGAACCTGGCTTTAGCCGCAGGCCTACTCAGGCCTGCGGGATGGCGTTATGCGCGCCTCGATGACTTCGCCCCGGCGCAGGACACGAAGCGTTGCCTCGCGCCCGATCGAGTTCCCATCGAGGATGCGATGAATGGCGTCGACCGAAGGCGCTTCCTGTCCGTCGACAGATAACATCACATCGCCTGCGCGAAGCCCGGCTTGTTGCGCAGGGCCACCTGGCACGATCTGAACGATCTGCACTCCGGCAGGTGTGGACAGCCCATACCTGGCGGCCGCCGCCTTTGGAAACGGAACAGTCTGTCCCGCAAGCCCTAGATAGCCACGCACAACGCGGCCCTCGCGCATAAGGTCGGGAATGACCCGCTTCGCCGTATTGATCGGCACGGCGAAGCCGGTGGCGTTTGCGCCAGCGATGATAGCGGTGTTCACGCCAATGACGCGCCCGCGGCTGTCCAGTAAAGCGCCTCCAGAGTTGCCGGGATTGAGCGCTGCGTCGGTCTGGATGATGTCTTCGATGAGGCGCCCTGTCGTCGCGCGCAAGGTACGCCGCAACGCGCTCACCACGCCAGTCGTGACCGAAGCCTGCAGGCCGAAAGGGTTGCCCATGGCGACGACAAGCTGGCCCACGCGCAACGCGTCGGAGTCGCCGAGTTGCGCCGGGACGAGCCGCCCGGTATGCGCGCGGACAAGCGCAATATCGGTATCGGGGTCGCCGCCGACCATGTCGGCGGGCGCAGCACTGCCGTCTGCGAAAAGCACTTCGATCGCCCTGGCGCCTTGAACGACGTGATTATTGGTCAGGATGTAGCCGTCTGGCGTAATCACGAGGCCTGAACCCGCGCCGCCCTGCATGCGCGGATTGCCTTCCGGCTCGCCTGGCTTCGCCTTGCGCTGAATGCCGACCATGGCCGCGGCCACGCTCTCGACGACGCCGGTGAC
>JBAVVQ010000776.1:0-5264 GCA_049697375.1 Rhodomicrobium sp. | reverse complement strand
GAGCAGGGGTCGCAGCAACTCCAGGGCGAGGTGCAGGAGTTGCAACTTGAGGCGCTGCTTCGGGCAAGTTTTCCGCATGATACGATCACGCCCGTGCCGAAGGGGGAATTTGGCGGCGACGCGATTCAGCTCGTGACGACGCCGTTCGGGCAGCCTTGCGGCAAAATCCTTTGGGAATCAAAGCGTACCCGCAATTGGAGCGACGGCTGGCTGCAAAAACTGCGCGACGATCAGCGCATGGCTAAGGCCGACGCCGCGATCATCGTCAGCCAGGCACTGCCGAAAACCATCGAAACCTTCGGCCAGATCGACGGCATCTGGGTCGCCTCGCCGAAATGCGCGGTCGCGCTCGCCATTGCGATTCGCTGCCTGTTGATCGAGGTCACGGCCGCGCGGAAGTCGGGCGACGGGCAGCAATCCAAGATGGAGGCGATGTACCAGTATCTGACGGGGCCGCGTTTCCGCCACCGCGTGGAAGCTATCGTCGAGAAGTTCAGCGAAATGCAGGGCGACCTCGAAAAGGAGCGTAAGGCGATGCAGAAAGCATGGGCCAAGCGCGAGCAGCAGATCCGCGGCGTGATCGACGCGACGGCAGGCATGTATGGCGATATGCAAGGCATCGCGGGGCGCTCGCTTCAGGAGATCGAAGGCCTCGATTTCGAGGCGGAGCCTGCGATCCCGAACGCCCAAAGAGACAGCGGAAAGCTCCGGCTGATCGAGACTGACGCCGGGCAGTAACATTCACCATCAGGCGGCGTCCCGCTTCGTGCGTCTAATCGTATGCGGGTTTCCGGTGTTTTGTATGCATTGGGCCAGTGGCGGCATGTGTTTGTCAACTTGTCCCTTACGCTTTCGTTCTCGTTCCTTCTTATGAAAGATCTTCACCGAAAGCGCCTTGCCGGGAGGTTAACGAGAGCGTGAGCCCGCTCCAACCCCTGATAAATATGAGAAAAAGACCGCTCGCGACGCCATAGGGCGCAGCCTGCGCCTGTGGCGTTCCGGCCCAGCGCGCGCGTTAATTTTCGAAGCCGAAACATATTTAACGGACTTTTGCTCGTCCCAGTAAATGAAATAATTCCGGCATTAAATTTAATTTAATGGGCGATTGATTAACGATAAAAGATTGATTTATTTCAATGTCTTATGGCAGCTCATCGCTGCCCGGCCAGAGGCACAGCGGGCCTGCGCTTCGCGCCGCATAAACCGATTTCTAACCAAATACGTGACCGGAGATAATTCCGGCGCGCCCTTGTTAACCACAAAGCGATGAACATCCTGGCGTGGCGCCCCCCTGGCAACGATCCTTTAACCCGGATAGCAGGACTTTGCGCCGTGCGCGTCACTTGGAACGCATGGGCATCCGCTGCGACGAAGCCGGGTGGCTCTTCCTTGGCCGTAATAACGAAGCGCGGGAGGAAGGCGTCCATAAGGCAAATATGCATGGCTTCGCCAACGCTTGGATCTGTTCCGTTGCGGGTCGACAAGAGACATCCCCCCGAAATTGGCTTAGTCCGCAATCGATGGTCGAACGGAATTGGATGCCGGAGCGGTGACTTATTCCGGGTAGGGCCAGTTGCAGTCTTCTCCCGACTGCGATCGGCGAGGCGGGTGCTATCGCCGACCACTTCTGTTGATCGGGGTATCGCATCGAGTCCTGAGGAGGTCCGTCACGGCGTCTTGACGTTGAGCTTTGTGTTCAAGATGGTGGCGCCTTCGAGCTTGCTCGGCAGGCTCTCGAAGGTGCCTGTACCGGTGGCATTTGCATAGAGACCGGTGCCCGACAGGATCGCATAGACCCCGTGCCGCTGGCCGCCCTTGATCTCGCCGGCGAAGCTCGCCGTGATCGAGGAGCCGTCCTCGAACCTGTAGGTGCTAAAGCCGTGAAGCGGCCCGTCGCCGTTCAGAAGCTCAGCCTGATAGATGAAATCCTTCGTCCCGACGCGGCCGTCCTTGAAGGCGACGACGCCGAACACCTTGCCCATAACCATCGTCTGCCCTTCGATCTTCGGGGCTTCGAAGGTCTTCACCTCGAGCGGATGAATGACGTACCTGAACTCGATAACCTGTTCGCCGGCTGAAGCCGGGACGGCAAGGAGGCCACTCAGCGCAAGAGTAGCAAGAGAAACTCGCATGGCGTTGGTCCTCATAACTGCAGGAAAAACTCGAGACGCAGCGGTGATCGAGATAAGGGTTTTCATAATCTATGTCTCCATTCGGTTTGTCTCTATAAGTACGGGAGTCAAAACTAAAGCTCTGCTTTCTTAAACCCGAACGCCCCAATGGGCTTAAACTTGACAGCTAAAGCTCTTCTACTTACATAACTTTTGTGCTGATCGAAAGGTTCCATCAAACGTTCAAAATCTTAAGTTACTTACAACTTAACCCTGATACAGAGTTGTGAGTGCCCAGATAATTTGCTTGGCTAGATAAATAGTACGGGCGCTCGTGGTCGGCGTCCGCTATACCTTCAATTGCGTCCTATGGTTTCGCAAATTTGAACATCAGCTTTCGGCCTCTCGGAGATATGGCACACTTCTCAGGGCAGGTTGCCACCGTTCGCTCGCGAAGGGTCGTTCGCAAAATCCCCCGTCATTCTGATCGGCGAGGCACGCCCATAGCAGCCCGCGTCCTCGCGGACGCGGGCGTCCTCGCGGCCCGAATGCGCTCGGCGCGAGGCCTAATAATTCTGCTGCGTCTTGCTGCGGTATTGGTCCGCCTTCATGGACTTGCGTTGCGCATTCCAGTTCTCGGACGAAAGCGCCCTCGCGTCGGCTTCGTTTTTGTCCGCGAGGCTTCGCAAAGGCGCGGCTGCGGCGGGCGACTGCGCCTGAAGGCGGCTGGCTTCGGCGCGCAAGGCAGCCGCATTCTGCTCAAGCTCAAGCTTGGCGTCCGCGACCTTGCCTGCGTCCCGCGCCAGAACGGCCTTCTCGCTGCGCTCATTGGCAAGCTGCGCCGCCACGTCCGCCGCCACGCTTGCATTGGCGCTGCGCGCCGTCTCCTCGGACGATGCGCTGAAGCGGACTTGCGCCTGTCCCGCGACTTTGGCGCGAGCCTTCGTCTTCGGGTCGAGATAGGAGACGTTCACATCCGCAATGGCGCCTGCGCCTTCAGCCTTGCCCTTGGCGACCTCAAGCTCGATGACGAGATAGCGCTCTTGCTTGCCGCCGATCTGATTGAGCCGGAAGCTGACGCGGCGGCCGTCCACTTTCACATCGCGCCCGAGCCCGCGCAGCGGCGTCACGCCTTCCGGGCAGAGGATTTCAATGTCGACGTCCTGGCCGACAACCGAGAGAACGTCGCCGAATTCCTTGTTGAAGATGTCCGCGAGTTGTTCCGGGTTCTCGACAAAGGCGTGATTGCCGTCGCTCGCAAGCGCCATCCGCGTCATCAATTCCTCGCTGTAATCGAGGCCGAGGCCGATGGTGGTGACGGCGATTCCTTGGCTGCCCAGTTCGCGGCCGAGCTGCTCAAGCTCCGCGGGGGAGCTTGGGCCGACATTGGCCTGCCCATCCGACATGAGGATCACCCGGCTGATTCGGTCGGGCGAGATCGCTTCGGCGACGCTTTGACCGGCCTGGCGGACGGCGGCGTAAATCGCCGTCTGGCCGCCGGGCCTGATCGCCTCGATCCGTCTTTTCATCTCTTCGAAGTTTTCGAAGGGACCGGCCGGAATGGGGATCTCCACGCGGTGATCGAAGGCGACGACCGACACGCGGTCCTGCGGGGACAGTCTCGAAAGAGCAAGGATCGCTGCTTCTTTCGCCTGCTCGATTTTGGCGCCCGTCATAGAGCCGGACCGGTCGATCACAAGCGAGACGTTGACAGAGGCGCGCGAGGCCAATTCCTCATAGGGAAGGCCCTCGAGCTTGACCCTGAGATAGGCCTTGTTGTTTTGGCCGGCGGCAAGCACGGACTGACTCGGCTCGACCGCGAGCTTGATGTGCTGCTGGGCATGAACGGGCGCGCCCAGCAGACCAAGAAACAGAATGCTTAAGAGATGCGAATGAATGCGGACACGTATGGACATGGCGCCATGACCTTTCTTTGCTCCAAGCCAAAGCTATCGTAAGTGTTCGGCTTGGGCGGCAATCGGGTCGCGATTAGGCCAATTCACGGCGCAGGAATGGCCGAAACGAGCAAGGCGAGGGTGGGGTCTGGCTCGGGCGGGGCGAAGGGCGTAAATCCGCAAGTCCGGTAGAGCGAGATGGCGCGCGACCCTGAGCCCGTCGTGACGTGAATGCCTGGCGAGCCCCGCTCCCTGCAGAGCTGAAGAAAGCGCGCGATGAGACGCCGGCCCACGCCCCGTCCCTGATGGCCCGGCTTCACGTTAATATGGAAATGGGAGGGATAGTCCCGGAGCGCTGCGCAAAATGCGGGCGTGTAGAGTGAGATGTCGCCGATTATGGCTCGCGCTCCTTCCGAAAAACTGTCGAGGCAACCGGCCAGATAGCCGATCGCCCCGCCGGTCTCGTCCAGGGCTAGAAGGAAAAGCGATGGATCGGCGTCAAGGTAATGTCCGAACCAGCGTTCGTAAAAGGCGTCGCGGACGGCCGGCGAATCGAAAACCTGAACGCTTGCCGTCTCGAAGAAGATCTGAGTCGCTTCGCGAATCAACCGCGGCCTCTCTGCCGTGTCCTTCTCGGTCACCGGCAAAATATCAGCCACGGCTGAAGGCCCTTTCAAAGTGCGGCGGAGCGTTATTCCGCGGCGCGCGGGACGACCCTATGATGATGACCGTTTCCCGAGTCTTCCGCCGTCCCTTCGCCATTGTCGGTGAGGCTTTCGATCCGGGGCATGGCCACGATATTGTAGCCCGAATCCACATGGTGGATTTCGCCGGTGACGGCCGTGGAAAGATCGGAAAGAAGATAAAGCGCCGCGCCGCCAACCTCGTCCAGAGCGGGCGTCCGGCGGAGCGGAGAATGCTGCTTCTGATAGTTGAAAATAACGCGCGCGTCCGAGACGCCGGAGCCGGCGAGCGTCCGCATCGGTCCCGGCGACAAGCCATTGACGCGAATGTTTTGCTGGCCGAAGTCGACGGCGAGATACCGGACCGAGGCCTCCAGCGCCGCCTTCGCCACGCCCATCACATTATAGCGCGGCACGACGCGCATCGACCCGCCATAAGTCAGCGTAATCATCGAGCCGCCTCGATTCATCAGGGCCGCCGCGCGCTTGGCGATCTCCGTGAAGGAGAAGCACGAAATGACCATGGTGTTGACGAAGTTCTCGCGGGTCGTATCGGCGTAGCGCCCCTTCAGCTC
>JBAVVQ010000775.1:0-12092 GCA_049697375.1 Rhodomicrobium sp. | reverse complement strand
GATGATAGGGTTTCGCGCCCTTGAAGCTCGGCAGAAACGAATGGTGGATGTTGATGGCGCGGCCCGCAAGCTTCTCGCACAGCCCTTCCGACAGCACCTGCATGTAGCGGGCGAGCACGACGAGGTCGATGCACTCGTCTTGGATCAGCTCGGCGAGGCGATGCTCCTGCTTCTCCTTGGTTTCCGGCGTCACCGGCAAATAGTGGAACGGGATGTCGTGGCTCGCCGCAAGCTGATAGAAATCGCGGTGGTTGGAGACGATGGCCGGGATCGCGATGGGCAGCGCGCCTACGCGATGGCGGTAGCGCAAGTCATTCAGGCAGTGCCCGAATTTTGAGACCATGGTGAGCACGCGCGTGTGCTCGGCGATTGGATGCAGGGCCGATGTCATGCTGTACCGTTCGATCACCGGCGCCAGCATGGCTTGCGCCTCTTCGCGGCCCAAGCCATGCGGCGCGGAGAACGACACGCGCATGAAAAATCGGCCGCTCTTCATGTCCCCGAACTGAGCGCTGTCGGTGATGTTGCAGTTATGCTCGGCAAGCACGCTCGCAATGGCGGCGACGATGCCGGGTTTGTCGGCGCATGACAAGGTGAGGACGAGGGCGGGTTTCCGATGCGGCATGCTGATGACTCTGAGGATGGCCGGTTGTGGTGACCGCCTTAAATACTCTGTTCAGCCGCAAAGTGAAAGAACGCGGATAATACAATGTTGTCATGGCGGAAACGCGCTTGCGCGTTATCGGCGATCTTCCAGGAAGTCCCGCTACTCGGGTCGCGCGATCGCGCACAGCGCCTTCGTCAGCGCATCGTAAATCAGCCGCGCCCGATACTGGCTGTCATCGCGGCGATGAGAAACGGAAATCTCGGCCATGCCGCCTCAAAAAGACTGGATTCGGCTAAATATAGATTGATAGCGCGGTTGGCGCGTCGGCAAAGGTGATTTGCTATGGTGACGGGTCCAGAGCTCCCGCGCCGCCGAATGAATGTGTGTGTGTCTCAATCAGCCGGGCCAGCGCAATGTTGCCCCGGTCCATGAAAACGGCTAAATCCGCGTATGTTTATGAGTCGGAGGGGGCGGATGAAAGAGCGGTCGGCGGCCGACGCGGCGGCGCTTTTGTCATTTCCCGCCCTGGAGCAGACCGAAACCGGCGTCGACACCGTCGCGCAACCCATCGCATCGACCAATCCGGAGAAATTCATCCCTGTGGACCGGAGCGACATCGTCCAGCGGGTGCTCGATAAATGTTTCGAGCCAGACCAGAAGGAACTCGCCGAGGGGGTGGTGCGCTATATGTGCGCGCTGCGGCAAGTCGAGTCGGCGAGGTTGCTCGACTCGCTTGTCGAGGCTTACGACGCCTTCAACCCGGACGATGAGACCATCAATGACAGAGTAATCGCTGGCCACGAACGTCGCTCTCAACTCGAAAAGCTGAAGGCGATGGTCGTGGACCTCGTCGTGAGCGCGAATTATCTGGAGATCGACCAGCCTACCCTTGAGAAAATTCTTGAGGAAGAAAACTATGCGGGATTTGCGGCGGAGGTCGATCTTCGCGAATATGACTTCCACCTCCTGTATTACCGGGGGGAGATCAAAGACAAGATTGCCGTGCGGCCGTGGAAGACGCTTTGGCTGCGCAAGCGCTATGTTGAAGTCGACGCCTATCGCAGGCTTTTCATCGGGCTGAAGCTGAAGCCGATTGCGCAGCGTGTGGCCGAAATGATGAAGGCTAATGGCATCAGCCGGAAAAAGGCTGAAAAGCTAGTGCGGCGCGCGAGAAGCCAGCAAATGCTGGAGGGCGTGTCCGAGAACACGCTGCATCTCAAGGTCTTCCGGCGCATCGCGCGAACGGACCTCGAAATCCTCTTTCCCAACGCGAAGATCCGGTTCACGCCTTTCGACAAGCTTTGGCTGTGGGTTGGCTCCGGAGGCAGCACCTTGTTCGCCATCGTCATGGCGGTGCTGAAATTCGTCGCCGCCGTGGCTATCAGCATGTTCTTCGTCGTCTTCACGATTGCAGGCGCTGTCGGAGCGATCATCCGCGCCGTCACCAACTTCTTCAACACGCGCACGCGCTATATGGCGAAACTCGCGAAAAGCCTCTACTTCCATAACATCGCGAGCAACCAGAGCGTGCTGACGCTCCTCACCGACGACGCCGAGGAGGAAGACATCAAGGAAGCGGTCATCACTTACGCGCTCTTGTTGCGGCACGGCCATCGGGGCTTGGAGGAGGTAAAGTACGAAGCCGAGAGGTTCTTGCACGACGAGTTCGGCGTGAGGTGCGACTTCGACATCGAAGATGGCTGCGTGCATCTCAGGGGCCTCGGTCTTCTCATTCTCGACGACGCCGGCTCGCCTCGTATCCGCGATCTCGAGGATGCTCGTGAACACTTGATCGAGTCCTGGCAGTTAGCGCCCTCCATGGCTTAGCGCATGATCCTTTCCACCAAGACTGTGCTCGGATTTGCTTCCGAACAAGATGCCGCCCAGGCAAACGCGCTTATCGGCGAAATGCCGGGCTTTGAAGATTGCACGCTCGTTCTACGGGACGAGGACCGCCATTGGTTCCTTGAGTGTTACGACGGCGGCGCTCTTTCGGGCGAGACCGCCGGAAGCATGCTTGAGGGCTTTGGGCTAAACGTCGCGTCAATCGCGGTCGAGGCGATACCGGATGCCGACTGGGTCAGCGAGACGCAAAAGGCGCTTGCGCCCGTGAGGGCAGGGCGTTTCACCGTTCATGGCAGCCACGACAGAAGCCGGATCGTCTCTAAGGGGGCGATCGAGATCGACGCGGGCCGCGCCTTTGGCACCGCTCATCACGGCACGACGCGGGGATGCCTCATTGCGCTGGACCGGTTGAGCCGGGAGATCAGGCCTTCGGCGGTGCTCGATCTTGGCACGGGGTCGGGCGTCCTCGCCATTGCTGCGGCCAAGGCGTTTGCACATCGCCCATTGATCGCCGCCGTGGATCTTGACGCGATCGCCATCGACGTCGCCCGCGAGAATTGCCGCAAGAACGGCGCCGCGTACATCCGGCTTTTCATTGGTGATGGCGCAACGCCCGCCCCGGCCTATGAGGCCGCTCCTTTCGACGTCGTCATGGCGAACATTCTGGCGAAGCCGCTCCTCAAGCTCGCCCCTCGTTTGCGGGAGCTTACGCGGGTAGGCGGCGCCCTGATCCTTTCGGGGCTGCTCTCCGGACAAGCGCGGGAGATCCTGGCCCGCTACCGCTCCACGGGCTTTCGCCTCATTCGCCAGCGCGATCTGGAAGGCTGGGCGACCCTGACGTTCAGCCGCGTGGCGTAACGCACGCTTCAGGAGATGGAAGCTTGAGCAGTTCCACACGAACGCCCGCAATAAGAATGTCGCTGGGCGCGCTTTGTTCTGTGGCGGCTGTCACATGCTTTATCGCAGTCGCGACATGGGCCGAGGTGAAAGCCGGGGTGTTCGACAGAGGCGATAACGCGCTATGGATGCGTCGGCACTGGATGCACGAAAATCCGGCGCCGGTCGAGATCGCCGCCTTGGCCAATAGTTTAAGGGCCCACGGCATCAAGCGCATCTACCCCTTTCTCGGGCCGATGGATCGCGAGGGCTGGCCCGGCTGGCGGTCGAAGGCGGGCTTTGTCCGGTACGATCCTGAACGCTCGGCCCGGTTTCTTGCCGAGATGCACCGGATCGCCCCCGAAATCCGCGTCATGCCATGGACCGGCGGAATACTGGACAAGGACGTAAACCTGAAGGACGACCTCCAGCGCAAGGCGTTTGCGGATCATATGCGCCGTCTCGTCGAGGCAGGCGCGGATGGCGTCCATCTGAATATCGAGCCCCTTGCGAGCGGAGCACCGGAATATCTGCAGCTGCTTCGAAACGTGAAAGCGGCCATCGGCTCCCACACGCTGTCCGTCGCAGCCTTGCCTCCGCCGATACCGGGGCAGCCGGGTGAGGATATGCATTGGGAGCTGCCCTTCTTGCGGGAGGTTTGCCGGAACGCGAACGAAATCGCGGTCATGGCCTACAACACGGGTTTGACGTCGCCGCGCGCCTTCGAAACGTCGATCGCGGCCTGGACGAAGGACCTTGCCTCGGCTTTGCCTTCCCCCCAAGCCGGCGGTTGCGAATGGCTCATGGGCGTTCCTGCTTATGATGACGACAAGGATTATCACCGGCCCGACGTCGAGACGATCGAGCACAGTCTCAATGGCATCGTCGCGGGTCTACGCGGCGTCAAAAATCTGCAAAACTTTCGGGGTGTCGCGATCTACGCGTCTTTCACCGCCGATGAACGCAAATGGGCCGTCTTCGACCGGCTCTGGCGTGGTGCGGAACCCGCGTTGTCCCCGCCGCCCGATCCCCGGAATACTATGGAATAGTGGATTGAGCCTTATCAGCGGATCGGAAGCGAACCGCCTCTTCTCGAAGGACATTCGGACTCCGACACGGGTGTCCAGCCTCCCTCCATTCGTCCCTGAACGCTATAGCGCTTATTGCAGACGCTGACCCGCGGCGGAACATGGGTTTCTTCAAAAAAATCATAAGCCGGTTTCATATCGCGCCAGAAGTCCGCCCAAGGGTGCCACGCAAAAGCGGCCATGCGCTCGTCCGTCATTCTGAAGGGGAACACATGCACCGGCACGCTTTCCTGCCCACCGTCCAGCGCGGCGGTGACCAGAAACCAAAGTTCATCGATTTCGGCGTCCGTCATGGCGAAGCAGCCGACCGATCCGCATCCGCCATGGATCATCAGGTTCGCCCCCGTCCGGTTGTACGCGCGGTCTAGCGCGTTGGGATATCCGAGATTGAAAGCGCGGTGGTAGTGGCTGTTCGGATTGAGCTGGCTTTTGCCGACCGTGTAAAAGCCTTCAGGGGCTTGGAGGTCACCCTCGCGCACTTTGGGGCCGAGTTGGCCCGACCAGGCGCAAATGGGGTAGGTCGCGAACAACTCGTAATGAGAGCCCCGCCTCATCCAGAGTTCGACCTCAAGATCGCCCTTGAAGATGCGCAGGTGCACGGGCGCGCCGCGCTTCAGGCCCTTCTCTTTGAGCCGGTCCTCGATTTGGGCGGAATCGGCTCTTTTGGTAGCCGACACGCCTGAGAAAAAGTTACGATAGCCATTGGGCCAAAAGACGAGCGATTGCAAATCGATCGTGTTTTGAGGCAGCCCCGTCTGCAGGTCCCAGAGTTTCAGCGTCTTGTCTGAGCTTCCTGAAAGCGCTTTAAGCCCATCGGACGAGAACGCCGTTGAAGTCACGATGTCCGAGTGGCCTTCGAAAGTCTTGATCAGCTCTCCGGTGTGCGCGTCCCAGAGCTTCAGCGTTTTGTCCTTGCTCGCCGACAGCACGTGGCTGCCGTCATTTGACAAGACGACCGCTAGGACTTCATCCGAATGCCCCTCGAACGTTTTCAGAGGCTGGCCGGTCGCCAAATCCCAACGCTTGACTGTCTTGTCCCTGCTGCCGGAGACCGCCTCGCCGCTATCCGAAAAAAACGCCACCGAAGTCACCGCATCCATATGGCCTTCGAGGGTCTTGAGAAGCTGGCCCGTTTCTACGTCCCAGAGTTTGAGCGTCTTGTCCTTGCCTCCCGAGAGTGCTCTTCGCCCATCGGATGACAAGGCGACGGACAGCACTTCGTCGGAATGCCCCTCGAAGGTCCTTACGAGATCGCCCGTTTCTGCGTCCCACAGCTTGACCGTCTTGTTGGCGCTTCCCGAAAGCACTCGCTTACCGTCAGGCGAAAAGGCGGCTGATAGAACCTCGCCCGCGTCGCCTTCGATGATTCTGACCACCTCTCCTGTTGTTACGGCCCAAAGGCGGATACGGCTGTCGCTTCCCGCGGATAGGATTTGCTGCCCGTCCGGAGAAAAGGCGACCGCATTGATCCTGTTCGCTTGTGCGTTAAGGGTTCTGAGAAGAAGCCCTGTCGGTATGTCCCAAAGCCTTAGCACATTGTCCTGGCCGGCGGAGATCGCTTGGCGGCTGTCCGCGGAAAGCGCGACCGTATTGACTGCTCGTGAGTAGCCCAAAAAGAACCCGATAACCGGATCTGTGTCAGCCCTTAGCGCTCCGGCCATGGCGCCAGACAGAATTGTTATCGCCAGACCCAGACGCAGGAAGAGTCGCACGCCGTGCACCATGTTTCGCGCCCCCAATGAACGACGCGGTATCATCCCGGATGTTGTCTTTGCAATGGCGCAGAGTGGAGATTCACCCCGAACGCGCCGGCCGTCCTATCGCCGCCGCCGCCAACAATTCGAAATTGGCGTGAATGGCAAAGCCGGAGGCCGGGATTCAGGGTACGATCCCGCGAAGGCAATGCTTGTCCGAGAAGACCTTTATCCCGCCGTTGAGTCTATTGGGCCGGCGTCCAGGCCGCAGTGACGGGAAGCACGTGGGTCAGGCGGAGATCGCTGAACCAAACTTCTCCAGAGAGGAACTCCTCCGACGATGATCGGGCGTCGTGAATAAGCGTGAGTATTTCGCCTGAGCATTCAGAGAGTTGCGGCGCCTCGGCATCCAGCATGAAAATCCGCCATTGCAGGGATTGGCCGAGCAGCATCTCGGTCTCCCCCAAGATCCGGCGCGATCCTGAGGCGCAGCGGATTTGCCAGCGCAAGCCACGCTTGCCGCTGACCGCTCCGCGAAGGTTTCCCTCGAGCCGATAGCGGCCTGGCGGAAGAAACAGAACCTGGCTTAACTGTGGAAACTGGATCCGGCCATCACCGAACTTGATATGAAACGCGTTGCCTGCGCCGTTCTTCGCCAGCGGGACGATGTTTGCCATTGCGTTCACACCCGGCTCGATCTTCCAATCGAAGGGAAGCCCGCTCGGCGCATTTTCGAAACGCCCGTTCGTAAGCAGTTCGACCCGCTCAAGCTGGGCGCCGGTTAAGAACTGCAGCCAGGCATTGTAGGCTGCGTCGATCCGATTTGTATTGATCAAGAAGTTCAGGTAAGGCGCAAGCTCTTTGTCCGATACGGGCTTTCCCGCATCTCTCAGAGCTGTCATGACCAAAAGAGGCGCGTCCGCATCCTTGGACGTACGCGGAAAGACCTGAAAGAACTGGTTACGCCAAGCCGGTTCCGACGCGAGCTTGTCGACAAGAAGGCTTCGGCCTTCCGGCTCCGACGCAAGCAAAGAGAGGTAGCTGTAAATATATGTTCCCAATTCGGGACGCGCCCGTAGTAGGATATCGGAATAATGAAGGGTGGCTTTGAAATCCTTTCGGTAATAGCTGTCGTTAAGCAGCCAAAAAATAGCGATCGATTCGCGCCGCGAACACTCGAACGCCTTTTGCATAAGGAAGCGGACCTGATCTGCGTCGCCGACCACTTCCGCCAGCGATCGATACGCCCATGCATTCAGGGGATCATTTGCGAGCGCCCGCAAGGCCAGATCACGAATGTCCCCTCGCAAGTTTTCGCTTTCTCTCAAAGGTTCATCTTCGCGTGCTTCCGGCAGGGCGGAGAGTGTGTTCGACCGCTCTCCACGCCTCTCATCCTCCGTTCCCTTCGCCCTTTCTGCTCCGATGCTGACAAGCGAAATGAGCTTTGTCCTGCGTTCTTCGGCCTTGACCAGAAGCGCCACGGGGTTATTGGGGTTCAACGCCAGCGCAGCATCAGCTCTTGTAGGGGCCAGCGCATAGGGCAAGCTTTTCGTGAGGACAAGCCAAAGAGAGATGAGGCTTATAACCCCAACAAGAGCGAACCTTGAGGGGTTTTCGGTCAGGGGCGCCCAAAGGCTCGCGACGTGTCTTGTGATACTATAAAGGCGCCGCTTGCGCCCTTGACGTTTACTCATGGCCTCTTCCTAGCAGAAAACGGAGCCGGCTCCAAAAGCCCTTAGATTTGACTCGCTGCATTACAAGCTGTTTAGTTTCATTGTTTTTTCTGGCATCTATTCGAGGGACTATTTTGATAGTCCTGGTCAGAGCGTGAGTATTCTTTCTAAACCTCGGCGGAGATTGCTTGGCCGCTAACGACGTATTGTATGCCGTACGTCGCTCGTCTGTTTTGACTGTCTCCCAAGCCTGCGTGATCCGGCTGGCAAAGAGACTTCTGTCCAAGAGGGAGGAGGAGGCATCCGACGCAAGATCCGGGTGCAGCCACCTCATTATGAGCGCCATGTTCCTGCGCAGTTCCGCGAGTGGGGCGCCTCTATCGGACCCGAGGATTCGGTAGCTGTCTCCGTCCGGGGACAAAAGAACCTGCTCAATGAAAAAGCCGGCGGCCTTTTGCAAAGTCGCTTCTGTGCGGCCTGTTAATTGGGCCGCCTTGCCCAGAGCGGGAGCTTCGCCGGCCGCAATCTCCAGGAGAAACGTTATCCCTTCCGGCAAGCGGGAACTCCGTGCGAGCTTCGCGGCATGCGGGCGCTCAAGCATCGAAATGGCTGCTGCCAATGCATCGGATCGGGGCATGCTTAACTCGCGGCTGCCTTGGACAGCTTGCCCTGTCCGGCGCTAGCCTCGGAATGGGAATATGCATCCTCCTTATAACTATGGCCGTAACTGTACTTATAGCTGTAGGCATAAGCATAGCCTGCAGACTTTGCATGGAACTTGGTCATCACCGAGCCAAGGACGTTGACGCGGGCCAGTTGCAGGCGGCGTAATGCTGATCGAATCATCCCTCGTCTCTGATCGCCGGCGCCCACGACAAATATCGTGGCCGCTGTCGCGCTCGCAATCAGCTGGGCGTCTGCTAGGCCCAGCAAAGGAGGAGCATCAAAAATGATCAAGTCGAACACTTCGGAACCAAGCGAGATCAACGAGTAGATGCGGGTTCCGCTCAACAAATCCGCAGCATTCGGCGGCAGAGGCCCGGACGCCATGAATGCGAGATTGGGATAGTCTGTCTTTTGTATGACTTCTGGCGGCATGGAGGCCCCAGTGAGGAAGTTGCTGAAACCAATGGCATTGTCCAGCCCCTGCTTGGCATGAAGCGAGGGTTTTCGAAGATCCCCATCGATTAGAAGAACCCTTAGACCCATTTGCGCGAAATGACGGGCTATGGCGAGCACGGTCGTCGACTTGCCCTCTCCCGGCCCGGCGCTTGTCACAGCAATCGAGCGGGGCAATCCAGTTTCGGTAGAAAATTGCAAGGCGGTGGCGAAGGATCGGTAGGCCTCGGACACTGCAGAGCGAGGGTCGATCAGCGCATCCCCTGCCTGTCCTTCATCCGGGCGCGGAATGATGCCGAGTGTAGCGAGGCCGGAGATTTGTTCCATTTCGTCAGGCGCGCGTACGCGATCATCCAGCATTTCGAGGACAATGGTGCAAGTGACGCCTAGTCCAAATCCCATCGCCAAAGCTATGATGAGATAACGGGGTATATTCGGCTCCGATGGAGCAAACGCGAGCGCAGCACGCTCGACGATGAAGACGTTGCTGGTGCCGATTCCACCCGCGATATCAACCTCTTTATATCGCTGAAGGAGGCTGTTATACAATCCGCGATTGGTATCGACCTCGCGTTTCAAGGCATTATATTGGATGCCCCTTTTCTGGAGGTTGAGAACCTCCTCTCGCAGAGTCTCAATGCGCGCCTTCATCTCGCTTTCCTCCGAAAGCGAGGATTCGTAAGCCGCTTTAAGGGCGTTGCGAATTGTGCCGACCTCAGCGGCAATCTGCCTATCGACCTCTTTGAGCTTGTTGACGATTTGAATCATCGCCGGGTAGCTTGGCTTGAAGTTCTCCAGCTTTTCCTGGTACTCGGTCTCAAGCGCCTTGCGCTGGCCGCGCAACAAGTCGATCACGTGATTTGATAGGAGTTGGGGGAGACTGATTGCTGTCGCTTTCTCGACCTGCTTCCAGAGCTGCTCATTCTTGATGCGTTCGGAAATCAGCTGACCCATGGCGGTGTTGGCTGCGGCGAGGTTGCTGTCAGCGATCGATGATTTCTCCGTAACTTCCACCATCTTTTCGCGTTCCGCAAACTCGAGGAGAGCTTTCTCGGAGCTTTCAAGCCGGATTTGCAGTTGCTTGAT
Source organism: Rhodomicrobium sp. (assembly GCA_049697375.1). Lineage (GTDB taxonomy): Bacteria > Pseudomonadota > Alphaproteobacteria > Rhizobiales > Rhodomicrobiaceae > Rhodomicrobium. The sequence goes on along the minus strand of JBAVVQ010000775.1, from coordinate 2,104 downwards.
CTGGTCCTCAAGAAAAGTCTTCGCATAGGAGTTGGCCTGAAACCTTTTATCGACCGTGGACGCCACGTACGCCTCGGCGTAGGCATTAGCGACTTGCTGCGCTCGAGCCGGGTTCGGGTCCAAATAGGTGAGATCAACCAGGCGCGACTGCAAGACTGGGGAAATCGACACATTCAACATGACTTTCATCACCGCGCGGTCCTGAAGTTCCGACGACGAAAGTCCCTGGCCTTTTGGGGACCCAGTCAGAAGACCGAGAGGCGACACATCGCGAGCCTTGAAGAAAGCGATGCGAAGCGCTGAGACAACGCGCTCCGCCATGGCGCGGCTCTTCAGAATTTCGTATTGCGTCCGCAAAAACTCGGTTCCACCCTCCTCGCTTGGGGATGTAGCGCCGCCTTCGATAATTTTACCGGGCTCGCGGTCGATTTGGATTCGCGCTGTTGAGGAATACAGCGGAGTCTTCATAGCGCCCCGAACGCCGCCAAGTACAAAAAACACGAGTGTCAGGCTCAGAATAAGCCATTTCCGCTTAAGAAGGATATGCAGGTATTGCCGAAGGGAATTGGCGAAATCGTTTCCCTCCTCCGGAGCCTCTAACCCACGTGGATAATATTGATCTCGTCTGGCTAAGCTCGCCGAAGAGTTACCGGCAGAGATAAGAGCGCGTCCCGCGTTAGAACGCTCCTGATCCGCATCCCTTTGAGCATTATTCATTCGATCAATAGACCTTTCTACGAGGGGACGTCTCTATAGCGCGTCCGCTAGAGCAATGGAGCGAGGTTCGCGAGCGGAGCTAATCTGAAAAATACCTCCATCCCCTGTTTGATATCGGAGGTCGGGGCAATGATAACGTCGCCAGCCTCCAGCTGGACGTCCTCAGCTTTCCCTTTGCGCATCTGAGAAACGTCAAATCTTCCCGCGGAGGACTTGCCATTGTTCTGGCGAATGAGAAGAATTGTTTCTTCTGCATTGTTGTCAAAGCCGCCGGCGGTGGCGACAGCCTGCAAGAGAGACATTCCTCCTACTATAGGGTACACGCCGGGCTTTTTGACTGCCCCTTCAACTGTAATGCGCTGGCTGTTATATTCCTTGACGAACACGCTGATCTGCGGATTCTGCAGATACTTCGCGCCCAGTAATTTGGTCAGATCCTGCTCAATTTCCCGCGCTGTTTTTCCGCCAGCTTCCACTTCGCCGACAAGGGGATAGTTGATCGTCCCGGCTTCCGAGACTTGCACAACCTTAGAGAGATCCTGCACCTTGAAAACGGTGACTTCGATCACGTCGCGCGGCCCGATCCTGTAGGCCTTACTGTTGGGGTCGGAGGCTGATGATAGGGTTAAAGCGACCTTGCTGATGGCCGCTTGCTGATCGCGCGCCGCTGTGTCTTTTCCACCGTCGCCGCCTTTGGCGGCTTGGCCGGCTGATTCGGTGGAAATCCTAGTTATTTGCGGCTTATCAGCGCCGAATTCGCCGACCGGGGAGCCGCTGCAGGCGCTTAGCAATGCCGCCGCAATGGCGGGCAACAGAAACCTAAGCAGAGCCATTGATTCCTCGCAATCCATCGAATCCGGGGCTGGTTGCACTCACAAATCATATTACAACCACTCGTTAGTACAGCTTTCCGTCTCGTGACAACTTAATGTTGTGTTTTCCCCATCCGCTTATCGTCTGCTCACGCAGCGGCGTTTGGTTTAGATGAGTTGGAAAGGAGGATGCGGGGCTTCTGGCGCGAGCCTTATCAACTGTAATTATATTGCAACAGAGGGTTGAAAGGGCGCCGCCTAAATCGCGCCGTAGTTGTGATGCACTAGGAAAAACGCACGCGTAGGTAGAGGTCTGATGCTCATGGCTCCGCCTTCGCGGTTTTTAACTCATTCGTTCAAAAACGCCGTAGCTTGTAGGGCTTGATGTTGATTTCGCGCCGCTTTTTAGCGGCTCAGGCGCGGGCCAAAGCGCCCGAAGTCATGACGAGGACGCTGTTTTGCTGGTAGCCGCAGGTCTTCCGGTTGCTCACATTGAAAGTTCGACACGATGGCTGTGTGGCTTTGCGCAATTGTGCTTGGTTTGTCCGTTCTCTTGGGGGGCGGCACGCATGCGG
>JBAVVQ010000774.1:0-1662 GCA_049697375.1 Rhodomicrobium sp. | reverse complement strand
AAAGACATTTTCTCGCAGACAACCAAAGCGCTCGATCAGGGATCATACGGAATCCGGTTGAATAGTTCACAGCCTCGTCATCCCGGAAGGGCGGTTGCGCCCTATCCGGGATCGCAAAAAGCGCTGGCATTTGTAACGGTCCCGGATAACGCCTTTGGCGTTTCCGGGATGACGAGGGGGAGTGAGGCCGTCTAAACGCGACCCGTTTTTTTTAGCGGGCCGCCGTTCTTGGGAGCATAGCCAAAAGGGCCATGCTCGCGCCATCAATGCGGCTTTCTTTTTGCGGGCGGCAGGTCGGTACAAACCCCTTCCGCGACCTCCGCCGCCATGCCAACGGATTCCGATAGCGTTGGATGCGGGTGGATCGTTTTGCCGATGTCGGTGGCATCGGCTCCCATCTCGACCGCGAGGCATATTTCGCTGATGAGATCGCCCGCATTCATGCCAACGATACCGCCGCCGATGCAGCGATGGGTATCCGCATCGAAGAGCAGTTTGGTGAAGCCCTCGTCGCGGCCATTGGCGATGGCGCGGCCCGAGGCGGCCCAAGGGAACACCGCCTTCTCGAACTTGACGCCGTTCGCCTTGGCTTCCGTTTCGGTCACGCCGGCCCAGGCGATTTCGGGATCGGTATAGGCGACGGAGGGAATCTGGCGCGCGTCGAAATAGCTGTTCTGGCGCGCCGCGGCTTCGGCCGCGACATGGCCTTCATGAACCGCCTTGTGCGCAAGCATGGGGCCGCCAGCGATATCGCCAATCGCGAAAATATGCGGCATGCTCGTGCGCATCTGCTTGTCGACGCTAATGAAACCACGCTCCGAAACGGCGACGCCAGCCCTGCCGGCATCGATATGCTTGCCATTCGGTGTGCGGCCGACCGCGACAAGCACCATGTCATAGCGCTGTGCGCCCTTGGGCGCCTGCTCGCCCTCGAAACTCACATAGATGCCGTCGGCCTTGGCTTCGACTGCGACAGTTTTCGTTTTCAGCATGATCGCGTCGAAACGCGGCGCGTTCATTTTCTCCCACACTCTGACAAGGTCGCGGTCGGCCCCGGGCATTAAGCCGTCCAGCATCTCAACGACTTCAAGGCGCGTGCCGAGCGTGGAGTAGACCGTCGCCATTTCGAGCCCGATGATGCCTCCTCCGATAACGAGAAGCTTTTTCGGGATCTCTCGCAGCTCAAGCGCGCCCGTCGAATCGACGATGCGGGGATCTTCGGGGATGAAAGGCAGCTTCACCGCTTCCGAGCCGGCGGCGATAATCGCGTTTTCGAATTTCACGATCTTTTTGCCGGAGCCATCCGTCAGCGTGACTTCGATATGATTCGGATCAAGAAAGCGGCCGGCGCCCGTGACGACCGTTACTTTCCGCGCCTTCGCCATCCCGGAAAGGCCCGAGGTCAGCTTGCCGACAACCTTGTCCTTGTAGTTGCGCAAGGTCGGCAAGTCGATCTCCGGCGCCTGGTATTTAATTCCATGCCCGGCCATCGCCTTGACTTCGTCCATGATGGCTGCGGTGTGCAGCAGCGCTTTGGACGGAATGCAGCCGACATTCAGGCAAACGCCGCCGAGAACGGGCCAGCGCTCGACCAGCACGGTCGACAGGCCGAGGTCGGCCGCGCGGAACGCCGCCGAATAACCGCCTGGGCCGGCGCCCAGC
>JBAVVQ010000773.1:0-8803 GCA_049697375.1 Rhodomicrobium sp. | reverse complement strand
CTCACTCGGTACAACGATCCGCCTTTCTTTTCGCGACAGAATTTGTGGAGCTTGCCAAAGCTAGGCGCTGACATATTGGAGCGGGTGAAGGGAATCGAACCCTCGTATTCAGCTTGGAAGGCTGCTGCTCTACCATTGAGCTACACCCGCGGCGCGCCTACATTAGCAATATTGGCGCGGCGCTCAACGGAAAAAAGCACGCACGCGGGTTTGGACAGCTTTCCTTTGGCCCTTGACAAGCGCCAATTTATTTCACCGGGGGCGAGAAAAAGCGCTTGGCATGGCGGCTGCATGCATGCTAGCAATCAGGCCCCTACTACTGGTTAAGCTATCAGCAGCGGGCGGCCTGGGCGTTGGATCGGCATTCAAAGCTCAAAACGCTTGCCGCAACCGGTTGGATGGAGGAGTGTAGCTCAATCGGCTAGAGCACCGGTCTCCAAAACCGGGGGTTGGGGGTTCGAGTCCCTCCACTCCTGCCACCTCAAGGCGGCGGGAAACACTCGATAAAATCGGGCATAAAGGTAAAGTAGTTTCATAGCGAAGGCTGAGCCGCTTCGCATTGGCATTGGAAAGAAATGGCAAAGGTTGGTCCGTTCGAATTTTTGCAGCAGGTCCGCGCTGAAACCGCGAAGGTGGTGTGGCCGTCGCGGCGCGAAACGGTTGTCACGACCATCATGGTCGTGCTCATGGCCGTCTTTGCGTCCGTTTTCTTTCTGCTTTCCGACCAGATTTTCAGCAAGGTTATCGGGTTTATTTTGACCCTGGGCAGTAGCGCTTAAAAAAATCGTAACGAAAAGCAGCAAAAGTGATGACAAAGCGCTGGTATATCGTTCACGCCTATTCGAACTTCGAAAAGAAGGTGGCGGACGCTATCCGTGAACGGGCGACGGCAGCCGGCCTCGAAGACTGCTTCGAGGAGATCGTCGTTCCTATGGAAGAGGTTGTGGAGGTTCGCCGGGGTCGGAAGGTCAGCACAGAGCGGAAGTTCTTTCCGGGTTATGTCCTCGTCAAGATGGACATGAACGACCGGGCGTTTTTGCTGATTAAGAATACGCCGAAGGTCACAGGATTTCTTGGCGCGGATAACAAGCCGCAGCCGATATCCGAGACCGAAGCTCAGCGCATTCTCAACCAGGTGAAGGAAGGCGTGGATCGGCCAAAGCCGTCCATTTCCTTCGAAATCGGAGAGCAGGTTCGCGTCGCAGATGGCCCGTTTGCATCGTTCAATGGGCATGTCGAAGAGGTGGACGAGGAGCGCGCGCGGCTCAAGGTTGCGGTTTCCATCTTCGGCCGGGCGACCCCGGTCGAACTGGAGTATGGCCAGGTAGAGAAGATTTAGAGTCTTTCACGCTTGGCTGTTTCGTTGTGGGAGGCAAACGCCTGCTCGCCAGGCAGGCGCGAGCGCCGAACCACATCCCTCAAACGCGGGCGCGAGCCCTTGAGAGGTCATTATGGCAAAAAAAATAGCAGGCTATATCAAGCTGCAGGTTCCTGCAGGCCAGGCAAATCCGTCGCCGCCGATCGGTCCGGCGCTTGGTCAGCGCGGCCTGAACATCATGCAGTTCTGCAAAGATTTCAACGCGGCTTCGAAGGAAATGGAGGCCGGTTCGCCCGTGCCGGTCGTCATCACCTATCACGTCGATAAGTCGTTCTCTTTTGCGATGAAGACACCGCCGGCGTCGCACTTTCTGAAGAAGGCGGCGGGCATCAAAAGCGGTTCAAAGACGCCAGGCGTCGGCTCCGCTGGGACCGTGACGATGGCGCAGGTCCGAGAGATTGCCGAGAAGAAGATGAAGGATTTGAACGCCGCCAGCCTGGATCAGGCTGCAAAGATCATTGCTGGCTCCGCCCGTTCCATGGGCCTCACGGTAAAGGAGTAACCGCCATGGATGGAAAACGTTTGCGCGAGGCCAAAAAGGGCATCAACCGCGTGAAGCTTTATCCGGTGGAACAGGCCGTGAAGCTCGTGAAAGAGAGCGCCAAGGCCAAGTTCGATGAGACGATCGAAATCGCAATGAATCTCGGCGTCGATCCGCGACACGCCGATCAAATGGTTCGTGGCGTCTGTGCGCTTCCGAACGGCACGGGCCGTTCCGTGCGCGTGGCCGTTTTCGCGCGCGGCGCAAAGGCCGATGAGGCAAAAGCTGCCGGAGCCGAAGTTGTCGGCGCCGAGGATCTGGTGCAGCAGATCCAGGGTGGCAACATCAACTTCGACAAGTGTATCGCGACGCCGGACGTGATGCCTCTGGTGGGCCGGCTTGGTAAGATTCTCGGTCCTCGGGGCATGATGCCCAACCCAAAGGTCGGCACTGTGACCATGGATGTTGCGGAAGCCGTGCGCGGCGCGAAGGGTGGCGCGGTTGAGTTTCGAGTCGAAAAAGCAGGTATTCTGCACGCGGGAATCGGTAAAGCAAGCTTCACCGAGAACGCGCTTGTGGAAAACATCAAAGCTTTTGCCGATGCGGTGATGAAAGCAAAGCCTGCAGGCGCTAAAGGAACATTTGTAAAACGTGTGGCGCTTAGCTCGACGATGGGGCCGGGCGTCAAGATCGAGCCCGGGACGCTAAGCAGCGCGGCTCATCAGTAGCTTTATCGCGGAGCCGGCCTTTGGTCGGCATCCGTATTACGAGTTTCGGGCGGCTCGCCGTCCGATAGGCCAATGCGGTAACGCCTTGGCCGCTGCCTCCGCTAGCGGAGGCAGCCTGTCCAAGATTGCTGGCGCCAATGGGAACTTCCTTGCGGCTTAAAATTCGCCTGCATGAGACGGGGAACGGATAACGGGTGATCTCGACGCCAGCCTCGGCTGGTTGGATGGTCGCGCCTGATCACGCCTCGGGACAGGAATGAGCGGTCGCTCGCCTTACTGAGGCGGCGGCGTGATCGAAGCGGCGGTTCGCGATTGCAACGCGGCCCGCCACCTGAATGGAGAGAAGCGGTGGATAGAGCTGAAAAACGGGAGATGGTTGAGTCACTCAACGACATCTTCGCAACAAGCGGCTCTGTCGTGGTGGCGCGCTACAAAGGCATGACCGTAGCGCAAATGACCGACCTTCGCCGTCGCATGAGCGGCGCCGGGGCGAAGTTCAAAGTCATCAAGAACCGTCTCGCCAAGATTGCACTTGATAGCGCGGCCGACGGCGCGGGTGCGGAACTCTTTCTTGAGCCAACGGGTATTGCCTTCGCGGAAGACCCCACGGCGGCAGCAAAGGTAGCGGCTGATTTTGCCAAGACCACCGACAAGTTCGTTATTGTCGGTGGCTTGCTTGGGAAGCAGGCTTTGACAGCGGACGCTGTCAAAGCCCTGGCCGCCATTCCCTCCAAGGAAGAGCTTCGTTCCAAGCTGTTGGGCGTGTTCCTTGCGCCGGGCTCCAAGCTCGTGCGGCAGCTCAATTCGCCCGCACAGAACCTTGTGGGCGTGCTGCAAGCGTTCAAGGAAAAGCAAGAAGAGCAAGAAGCGGCGTGATGGCTCTAGGCAGAGCTCCCAACACCAACCAGTCACCGAATGCATAGAGGTCTAAATGTCTGAGAAACTTGACAAGCTATACCAGGAACTGTCCGGGTTGACGGTTCTTGAGATTTCCGAACTCGTAAAGGTCCTTGAAGACAAGTGGGGCGTAAGCGCAGCCGCGGCTATGCCCGCATTTGCGATGCCGGCGGCTGGCGCGGGCGGCGGTGCTGCGGCTGAGGTGGTCGAAGAGAAAACGGAGTTTGACGTCATTCTCGCCGAAGCAGGCGCTCAGAAAATCAACGTCATCAAGGAAGTCCGCGCGATCACCGGCCTTGGCCTGAAAGAGGCGAAGGACTTGGTCGAAGCTGCTCCGAAGCCGATCAAGGAAGGCGTGTCGAAGGCGGAAGCGGAAGAAATCAAGAAGAAGATCGAGGCGGCTGGCGCCAAGGTCGAGGTTAAGTAAGGACCCCAATGGCCGGGCACTCCGGCCCTTCGTGGAAAACACTATATCCTCCGGGGAAATATTTCAACTTCCGCCTTAAAAAGGTCTGAATTTGGACACTCCCGGGGGGGCTTGTAAATTGTTAATGGGAAGCCATATCAGGGGGCTTCCCATAAATAGGCTCTCTCTGACGCAAGCCCCCGTGCGGCGTGCAGGAATAGCCGCTGCCGGTGGAAATGAGGAGATCAAATGGCGCAAACGTTTATCGGCCGTAAACGTATTCGCAAGCGCTTCGGAACCATTGCCGATGCAGCTGAAATGCCAAATTTGATCGAGGTGCAAAAGCAATCCTACGATCAATTTCTTATGGTGCAAGAACCGGTTGGCGGGCGCCTAAACACCGGCTTGCAGGCTGTTTTTGCCTCGATCTTCCCCATAAAAGATTTTTCGGACAAAGCGCAACTCGAGTTCGTCCGCTACGACTTCGAGCCGCCGAAATATGACGTTGATGAATGCCAGCAGCGGAGCATGACTTACGCCGCGCCGCTTAAAGTAAAGTTACGCCTCATCACCTTCGACGTCAATGAGGAGACCGGCTCCCGCTCCGTACGCGATATTAAGGAGCAGGACGTCTACATGGGCGATATCCCGTTCATGACGTCAAACGGCACCTTCGTCATAAACGGAACAGAGCGCGTTATTGTTTCCCAGATGCACCGCTCGCCGGGTGTGTTTTTTCATCACGACGGCGGAAAAAGTCATTCCTCCGGCAAGCTGCTTTTCGCTGCCCGCATCATTCCTTACCGCGGCTCCTGGCTTGACTTCGAGTTCGACGCGAAAGATATCGTCTATGCCCGTATTGACCGGAAGCGGAAGCTTCCGGCGACAACGCTCCTTTATGCGCTTGGCATGGACAATGAGCGAATTCTCGAAACGTTCTACAAGCGGATTATTTATAAGTCGACTAAGCAGGGTTGGAGAACACCTTTTGTGCCCGAGCGGATGCGCGGCGTAAAGGCTGTTCAGGATATCTATGACGCCGATACCGGCGAAGTTGTTATTGAAGCGGGGAAAAAGCTCAATGCACGCGCAGTCCGCCAGTTGGCGGAGCGCGTGAAGGCAGTAGCCGTTCCCGATGACGCGCTTTACGGGCGCTACCTCGCCGAAGACATCGTTAATATGCAAACCGGCGAGATCTGGGCGGAGGCTGGCGATGAACTCGACAGCAAGGTCTTGGACAAGCTGCGCTCCCAGGGTGTCGAAGAACTTCCGGTTCTCGACATTGATCATGTGAATACGGGCTCGTTCATCCGCAACACGCTCCACAACGACAAAAACCAAAATGAACAGGATGCGCTGTTCGATATCTATCGCGTGATGCGTCCGGGCGAGCCTCCGACAGAGGATGCGGCGCGCGCGCTTTTCAAAAGCTTGTTCTTCGATGACGAACGCTATGATCTGTCCTCGGTAGGCCGCGTCAAGATGAACATCCGGCTCGAGATCGAGCAGTCGGATGAGATGCGCATCCTGACGAAAGAAGACATTATCTCCGTCATACGCACGCTTGTTGATCTGCGTGACGGCCGCGGCGAGGTCGACGACATCGATAACCTTGGTAATCGCCGCGTCCGTTCGGTTGGCGAGTTGATGGAGAATCAATACCGCCTGGGCCTGCTCCGCATGGAGCGCGCCATCCGCGAGCGCATGTCTTCCGTTGATATTGACACGGTCATGCCGCAGGATTTGATCAATGCGAAGCCCGCGAGCGCGGCCGTGCGGGAGTTCTTCGGATCCTCGCAGCTCAGCCAGTTCATGGACCAAACGAACCCGCTTTCGGAGATTACGCACAAGCGCCGTCTTTCCGCACTTGGGCCGGGCGGTCTTACTCGCGAGCGTGCCGGCTTTGAGGTGCGCGACGTGCACCCGACGCATTACGGCCGCATTTGTCCGATCGAGACGCCCGAAGGTCCGAACATCGGCCTCATCAACTCGCTGGCGACGTTCGCGCGTGTCAATAAGTACGGCTTCATCGAAAGCCCCTACCGCAAGGTTGTGGATGGTAAGGTCACCGACGAGGTTGTCTATCTCTCAGCCATGGAAGAGGCGCGGTATCACATTGCGCAAGCGAATGTGAAGCTGAACCCAGACGGAAGCTTTGCCGAGGACTTGATCGTTTGCCGGCACCAGGGCGACGTGTCTCTCGTCCCGAATGCCAAGGCGGACTTTATCGATGTGTCGCCGAAACAAGTCGTTTCGGTGGCTGCGGCGCTCATTCCGTTCCTTGAGAACGACGATGCCAACCGCGCTCTTATGGGCTCGAACATGCAGCGTCAAGCCGTGCCATTGATTCGAGCCGAAGCGCCGCTCGTGGGGACCGGCATGGAAAGCGTCGTTGCTCGCGATTCCGGCGCAGCGATCGCGGCGAAACGCGCCGGCATCATTGACCAGGTGGATGCAACACGCATCGTGATCCGCGCGACCGACGAAACGGACCCGTCGAAGTCAGGTGTCGATATCTACAATCTGCGCAAGTTCCAGCGCTCGAATCAGAACACATGCATCAACCAGCGTCCGTTGGTTCGCGTGGGTGATCGTGTCGAGCGTGGCGACATCATCGCGGACGGACCTTCGACCGACCTCGGCGATCTTGCGCTCGGCAAAAATGTGCTCGTCGCGTTCATGCCGTGGCAAGGCTATAACTTTGAGGATTCGATCCTTCTCTCGGAGCGCATCGTCTCGACCGACGTCTTCACCTCGATCCATATCGAGGAGTTCGAGGTTGCGGCGCGCGATACGAAGCTTGGGCCAGAGGAAATCACGCGCGACATTCCGAACGTGTCGGAAGAGGCGCTGAAAAACCTTGACGAGGCTGGCATTGTCTATATCGGCGCGGAGGTTCAACCGGGCGATATTCTTGTCGGCAAGATCACACCGAAGGGCGAAAGCCCGATGACGCCTGAGGAGAAGCTGCTCCGCGCCATCTTTGGCGAGAAAGCGTCCGACGTCCGCGATACTTCGCTTCGGCTGCCGCCCGGTGTGGCTGGCACTGTCGTCGAGGTCCGCGTCTTCAATAGGCACGGCGTCGAGAAAGACGAGCGCGCCATGGCGATTGAGCGCGAAGAAATCGAACGCCTTGCTAAGGACCGCGACGACGAGTTGCACATTCTCGACCGGAACGTTTATGGCAGGTTGCGTGATATCCTGATGGGCAAGGAAGTTGCCCGTGGACCGAAAGGGTTGCGCAAGGGGACTGACATCAATGAGGAACTCCTCAGCGATGTGCCCCGCAGCCAGTGGTGGGATATCGCGCTGAAGGACGAGCAGGCGATGGCCGGTATCGAGGCCATCCGTCGTCAGTACGACGACGCGAAGAAGCGCCTCGAGCAAAGATTTGTCGACAAGATCGACAAACTGAAGCGCGGCGACGAGCTTCCGCCCGGCGTCATGAAGATGGTCAAGGTCTTCGTGGCCGTGAAGCGCAAGATTCAACCCGGCGATAAGATGGCGGGTCGTCACGGTAACAAGGGTGTGGTCAGCCACATCGTGCCCGTGGAGGACATGCCATATCTCGAAGATGGGACGCCCGTTGATATCGTGCTCAATCCGCTTGGCGTGCCGAGCCGGATGAATGTGGGACAGATCCTGGAAACCCACCTCGGCTGGGCTTCACGCGGACTTGGCCGGATGATTCAGCAGGCGCTCGATGCTTACCGGGAGAAGGAACGCACCGACGAGTTGCGTAAAACCGTGGCCAAGGCTTACGGCAATGACGAGGCCATCGACGCTCTCGATAATGGTCAGCTTGTTGAACTGGCCGAGAATCTCGGTAAAGGCGTGCCAGTCGCGACGCCTGTCTTCGATGGAGCACGTGAAGCCGACATCGTAGACATGTTGAAGGCTGCGGGTCTCGACACGTCGGGTCAGGTCACACTTTACGACGGAAGGACAGGAGAGCCCTTCGATCGGAAGGTGACGGTTGGCTACAAGTATTTGTTGAAGCTGCACCACCTTGTTGACGACAAGATCCATGCGCGCTCGATCGGGCCTTACAGCCTCGTCACGCAACAGCCACTTGGCGGCAAGGCGCAATTCGGCGGGCAGCGCTTCGGCGAAATGGAGGTATGGGCGCTCGAAGCGTATGGCGCCGCCTACACCTTGCAGGAAATGCTGACGGTGAAGTCGGATGACGTTGCGGGCCGGACGAAGGTGTATGAAGCGATCGTTCGTGGTGACGACACGTTCGAAGCGGGTGTGCCGGAGAGCTTCAACGTGCTCGTGAAAGAGATGCGCGCGCTTGGCTTGAACGTAGAGTTGAAACAGAGTAGAGCGCCCGCAAATGAGGCGCAATCTCCCCAAACCGCGCGACCTCCGCAGTTCGCGCTGCCGCGAAGGCCGAGAGCCACCACGCCACAGGCCGCAGAGTAACAGGAGCGGGTATCGGTTCAACCGGTGCCCGCAAACGGCGTTTTAGAGGAATACACGAAGCAACCGGCCTCGCTGTCCGCCAAGCGGATGCACATCGGGCCGAAGAAGCCGCGGGGGCGGCTCACAGGAGCGACGAATGAATCAAGAGATCACGAATCTCTTTAGCCCGCAGGTGCAGACTCAGGTATTCGACCAGATTCGCATCTCTATTGCAAGTCCAGAGAAGATACTCTCCTGGTCTTACGGTGAAATAAAGAAGCCCGAGACCATCAACTACCGGACGTTCAAGCCTGAGCGTGACGGTTTGTTTTGTGCGCGTATTTTTGGTCCTATCAAAGACTACGAATGTCTTTGCGGCAAATACAAGCGCATGAAGTATAAAGGCGTTATTTGCGAAAAATGCGGCGTGGAAGTGACGCTCACGAAAGTGAGACGCGATCGCATGGGGCATATTGAGCTTGCCTCGCCGGTGGCGCACATCTGGTTCT
>JBAVVQ010000772.1:0-1656 GCA_049697375.1 Rhodomicrobium sp. | reverse complement strand
GGCCATGTGCAATCAAATTTGCGGCTGCCTGGGGCTGCGAGGTCACCGCCTTCACCTCCTCGAGCAACAAGACCAACGAAGCCCGCGCTTTCGGTGCCCATCATGTGGTAAGCAGCCGGGATCCCAGGCAACTCGCGGCGATTGCGGGCACGCTCGACCTCGTGCTCGTGACCATGAACGTTCCCCTCGACTGGAAGGCGCTGATCGCCACGCTCAGGCCTAAGGGCCGGTTGCATTTCGTCGGTGCGGTGCTCTAACCAGTGCCTGTCGAGGTGATGGACACAATCATGACACAGCGCAGCGTGTCCGGTTCCCCCAATGGATCGCCGGTCACAATGGCTTCCATGCTGGAATTTGCCGCCCGCCATAATATCCTGCCGCAGACCGAGCACTTCCAGCTCCCGAATGTCAACGAGGCACTGGACCATCTCCGGGCGGGAAAGGCGCGTTACCGGATCGTTCTCGACATGTAAAGCCGGTCGAGCCCCTCAGTTATAGGCCGGACCGAAGCGAACGATGACCGAGGCCTCCTGTTGCATAGAAGTCCGTTTGCTGGCCCACTGCGTTTATCAGGGGCGCTTGGCAAAGTCGCCTGCTTCAAGATCCAAAAGCCGCCGTCCTCCAAATAATGGATTTAAAATGCGCCGAGTCCGTTAACGGCCTCTTGCGTCGGTTTTGAAGTGTCAAGCCGGAGGCAGCAAAGTATCTAACTTATCCCAACTGCTAAGTCTCCGCCTAGGGCGGAGGAACCCTATGTTTTACATTTAAAGAAGATCTCCCGAAGGTGTTTCGACCGCTCGAAGCACGATCAGGAGATCAACATGACGCAAGTCACAGACCATCTAATACCAATCGTCGGATGCGCTGACTCATTTATCGATTCCCACGTCTGCGGCGCTGTGATTCCCTGAAGTGATTGATTCGCTTTGGGAATGGGTCGATGACCGTCAAAATCACACGCACGGAGTTTTCAGCGGAGGAACTGCGGCGCAAGGCTGGGCGCGTCCGCGACGCGAACCAATCGCGACGGCTTCTGGCTTTGGCGTCGATCCTGGACGGAGCGTGCCGCGACGAGGCCGCCCGCAACGCCGGCATGGACCGGCAGACTTTGCGGGATTGGGTTCACCGCTATAACGCCGAAGGCGTGGAAGGGCTGCTCGACCGTCCGCGTTCGGGACGCAAGCCGCGTTTGAACGAAGACCAGCTGATCCAATTCGACAAGATCGTGGAGAAGCAGCCGGACGGCGTGGTTCGCTGGCGCTGCGCCGATCTCAAGGAAAAGATCGCAAAGCGTTTCGGCGTGGCGCTCTCCGAGCGCTCGGTGGGACGCATCCTGAATGAGCGCGGCTTTCGCAAGCTCTCGGCGCGTCCCAAGCACCCGGAGGTCAATACGGCGGCGCAGGAGGCTTTCAGGCAAACTTCTCCCAGATCTTAGCCGATAGCCTTCCCGAACACGCCAAAGGCAAGCCCATCGAATCTGGTTTCAGGATGAGGCGCGGGTTGGACAAAAGGGAACGCTGACAAGGCTTTGGGCGCGAAAAGGAACGCGCCCCCGCGCCGTGCGCGATACGCGCTATCAATGGGCTTATCTGTTCGGCGCCGTCTGCCCGGATCGTGGAGTGGGCGCAGGGCTCGTCATGCCTTACGCCAACACCG
>JBAVVQ010000771.1:0-14658 GCA_049697375.1 Rhodomicrobium sp. | reverse complement strand
GCGCCTGCAACCAGCGCAACCGTGATGATCGCGAAGGTCATCTGGTACATCATAAACAGGATTTCGGGGATCGTCTTCGCGAAGGGGCTGACGGATGTCATCGTGATCCCGGTCAGGAAGATCCGGTCGAAGCCGCCGATATAGGCGCCGTCGCCGGTGAAGGAGAGGCCGTAGCCGAAAATCATCCAGAGGAGCGAAACCACAGCCGCCGCCGCGAAGCTCTGGGCCATGGTGGCGAGCACGTTCTTCTTGCGCACCATGCCGCAATAGAAGAGCGCCAGCCCAGGCAGCGTCATCATCAGCACGATGGCCGTCGCGACCAGCATCCACGCCGTGTCCGCGCCGTCGATTCCGGCATTCTGCGCCCATGCAGGCGTCGCGCCGAGCAGGAACAACGGAGCAGCCCAAAACATGCGGCCGCGAAGCCACGCCAGTCCGTGTGTTTTCATCTTACCCTTCAGCTCGTAATTTGAACCCCGTCAGAGGGCATCGCTATCGGCTTCGCCCGTCCGGATGCGGAGCACATGATCGATCGGCATCACGAAGATCTTGCCATCGCCGATCTCGCCGGTCCGTGCGGATTCCGCGATGGCTTCGACGGCCTTGTCCAAGACGTCATCGGGCACGGCGACTTCGATTCGAACCTTGGGCACGAAATGAACCATATATTCCGCGCCCCTATAGATCTCGGTATGGCCCTTCTGGCGGCCATAGCCCTTGACCTCTGTGACGGTCATGCCATCGATTCCGGCGCCGGCGAGCGCCTCGCGGACCGCATCGAGCTTGAATGGCTTGATGATGGCTGTAATGAGCTTCATGAGGAAATCCTGGCTCGTGAAGCGAATTTGACATTTGAGCGCGAACTCGTGGCAGGCGGGGCTCAAATGTCAAATTCAAGCTCCACTAGACTCGAAAGGTTTATTGATGGTCCTTTGATTCCGGTATTTGCTCTCGATGGTGCTGCAAGCGGATGCAAATGCCGGAACCGGACCACTAGGATGAGTGCAATTCAAAGGAGCTTATGCATAAACGCGCGCCAGCACAACGTGGCAAATGCTCAAGGCGCAGCCAGGATGATGCCTAATTGGTCGGCACGATGCTGTGATCCGGCCTGAGGGAAATGGCGCCCCTCATACAGGCCCTTACGGATAGAGCCGCGTCTTCTTCCAGGGCATGTCCGTGGTTTCGCGGGCGAAGGAGATGCGGTCGTGAAGCCGATATGGCCGATCCGCCCAGAATTCGATCTCGAGCGGGATGATGCGGTATCCGGACCAATAGCGCGGGCGCGCCGGGTTCATGCCCTCGAACTCCCTTTCGAAGTGCGCCACCGCGTCGATCAGTTCCGCGCGGCTGGCAAGCGGCCGCGATTGCTGGCTGGCCCAGGCGCCGATACGGCTTCCCATCGGCCGCGAGGCATAATAGGCGTCGGCCTCTGCGGCGCTCACCGGCTCGGCTATTCCCCGGATGCGCACCTGGCGGCGGAGCGACTTCCAATGAAAGCACAAGCAAGCTTTCGGATTGGCCATGAGCTCCCGGCCTTTTGCGCTCTCGACGTTGGTGTAGAAGACGAAGCCCCTCGGGTCCAAGCCCTTGAGAAGCACCACGCGCGCATTCGGCATCCCGTTCTGGTCAACCGTCGCCAGCGTCATCGCGTTGGCGTCGTTGATCTCGGTACGCTCAGCCTCGTCGAACCATGCGTTGAAGAGGGCTTCCGGTTTTGACGCCTCGGTAAAGTCTACGGCATCGGTTTTGGCAGTCATGCTTTAAGCCCCGCATTTGGATCGGACATTTCATCGCGGATGCGCATCCTATCGCGAAGATCTGCGGCCGTGTATCGAATTCGTGAGGGGTGGCGCGCAGAGCGCGGTGAGCTTCAATATATCGTGGCATTTCCAAGCGCCCACTTTACGGGGCGAGCGTAATGTGTAGGATGCGTCACCGTTAACAACAGGGAGGGAACGTGGTCCAATCAGCATCTTTGATGAGCGGAAAACGCGGCTTGGTCATGGGCATCGCGAATAATCGGTCGATCGCCTGGGGGATCGCCAAAGCAGCCGCGGATCAAGGGGCTGAACTCGCGTTCACCTATCAAGGGGATGCCCTGAAAAAGCGGGTGGAGCCCCTCGCTGCTGAAGTTGGCGTGAAGCACGTCCTGCCTTGCGACGTCGGCGACGACGCCTCGGTCGACGCGGTCTTCGAGACTTTGAAATCGAGCTGGGGCTCTCTCGATTTCGTCGTGCATGCGATCGCCTACTCGAACAAGGAAGAACTTGACGGTCGGTATGTCGATACGACGGCCGATAATTTCACGAAAACGCTGCTGATCTCCTGCTATTCGTTCACGGCCATTTCCAGGCGCGCTGAGAAGTTGATGGCGAATGGCGGCTCGCTCTTGACGCTGACCTACTATGGCGCCGAGAAGGTCATGCCCCATTATAATGTGATGGGGGTGGCCAAAGCCGCGCTGGAGGCGAGCGTCCGCTACCTGGCTGAAGACCTGGGCAGGCAGAAGATCCGCGTCAATGCGATTTCGGCGGGCCCGATCAAGACGCTCGCAGCCTCAGGCATTGCCGACTTCCGCTATATCCTGAAGTGGAACGAATACAATTCGCCGCTCCGCAGGACCGTCTCCATCGAAGACGTGGGCGGCGCAGGCCTCTACCTTCTCTCCGATCTCAGCCGCGGCGTTACCGGAGAGGTGCATCACGTCGACGCGGGTTACCATGTCGTGGGCATGAAAGCTGAGGATGCCCCAGATATCGCCGTCGTTCAGCCATCGAATCGCTGAATTCATAAGAACTAAAAGCCATCATTTCTAGAATGCCGATTCCTTCGGCATTGGGACGGATTTCATTCCATGGAACCATTCAAGGCGCTTGTATTGCTAGCGGCCGCGGCGATCGTGTCGTTCGTGACCGCGGGAGCGGTCGGATTTTATGCAGGCTACTCCGCGGGACGCGGCAATCTTGAGGAGATCAAAGCTCACATCTCAGGGGCTCAAGCTGTCATCCCCTCCGGCGACGGCGGCGTCGTTTCTTTGAAGCCTGTCCTTGACGATGTTCGCGCCCTGTCGAAGCAGGTGGAAGCCCTTGCTACGGTGAAGGCGAGCGCCGCCGCCGACAACGACTCCAGCACGAAGCTGGTTCTGGACGAGATCAAGGGGCTTTCAGGCCAGATCGATGTCTTGAGACAGGACAGCTTCAAGCCCTCGCCCGCTCCGGCGGCCGCAGTAGACCGGGCCAGTTCCACGCCCCCCGCGCCTGACTACACGGACGCGCTACAAGATATCCGCGATCAGGTTCGCGCGCTCAACGCCAAGGCGGAGAAGCAGGAGCCGAAAGCGCCGAAGGCGCTTCAGGATGAGTTCCGGGCGCTGAGCGCATCCATCCAGGCGCAAGAGCCGAATTTGCGGCGCATCATCGGCGATGAACTCCGCTCTGCCGTTGCAGAGCCGAAGGCGCCAAAGGCCCTCATGGATGAAATTCTGTCATTGATTACGGCCATTCAGACTCAGGAAGCGAATTTGCGGCGCGCCCTTGGCGAAGAAGTCCGTTCCGCCCTTGCTGCTTCACAGGCCATGGAGCCGAAAGCCGAGTCGAAAGCGCCGAAGGGTCTCATGGATGAAATGCGGTCCCTGAACGTGTCCATTCAAGCCCAGGAACCGAACATGCGGCGCATCGTCGGCGAAGAAGTCCGCTCCGCCGTTGCAAATTCACAGAACGCCGAGCCGAAAGCGCCAAAGGCTATCGTCGAGGAATTGAAATCGCTCAGTTCCTCCATCCAGTCGCAGGAGCCGGCTATGCGGCGCGCCGTAGCCGAGGAGCTGCGCGCGGTCGTCGCCAGCCTGCAGAACGCGGAACCGAAGGTTCCGAAAGCGATCTTGGATGAAATCCGCGCCCTTTCGGCCAACGCGAAGGCGCAGGAGACGCGTCCGCAGACCCCGCAAGCTTCGCTCGTCGATCAGATCAAGGTGCTCCATGCCTCGGTCGAAGCGCTGAAGGCGAGGCTTTCGGAAGAGCGGGGCCGCGGTGACAGCGCCGCAAGCGCCGATATCGCGCAGCTTCGCCAGCTGGTGGCCACCGCGTCGGATCAATTCGGCAAGTGCCAGACGCAACTTGCCTCGATTAGCGGGCCAGGCTCGGGAGCCGCCGTGCAGCAAGCCGCCGCCGCCACGGCCGCCGCAATCACGGTATCCCAGGAGAGGAAAGCGGAGCCTGCGGCTGTCGTCTTTTATGACAATGTCATGCTGAAGAAGGACCAGGAAAAGCAATACGAAGAGATCGGCGTAAAGCTCTCGCTTCAATCCATAGGGCCAAGGCAGGTCCGCGTCGCCGTCAACAAGCAGGGTTTCGGCCTGTCGTTCGGCGAGCGGAAGGTGTTTCGCAGCCAGGATGTCGAGTGCGAAATCAACCTGATGGAAACCAATCTCAACGAGGGGCAGGCGCGCGTCAGCATCTCCTGCAAGCGCTGACGTTATGCTCGATGCCGATGATCTATTTCGTGAGGCATGGTCAGACCGACTATAACGCCTCAAAGCGCATCCAGGGCGAGCTAGAGAGTCCGATCAACGCGAAGGGCCGCGAGCAGGCCCGGCGCAATGGCGGCCTGCTTGCCGAGTTGATCGGTGACAAAGGCCGCTTCGACTTCGTCGCCAGCCCGCTTTTGAGGGCGAGGCAGACAATGGAGATCCTCCGCGGCGCGATGGGGCTGCCCATTGACGGCTATCGCACCGACCGCCGGTTGAAGGAAATCAGCTTCGGCGAATGGGCGGGCCTGACCTGGCCCGAGATCGAAGCCCGCGATCCTGAGGTCTACGCGCGCCGGCAGGCCGACCGCTGGAATGTTGCGGCGCCGGGCGGCGGGTCTTACCGCGATCTGTACCAGGGCGTCGTGGAATGGATCGAAAGCGTGAGGTCGGATACCGTCGCTGTCGCGCATTACGGGACAGCGCGCTGTATCCGGGCGCACTTCCTCAAGCTCAAGCCGGCCGCGATGCTCTCTTGACGCGCCTCAAGATAAGGTGCTCATGATTGAAGGCGATACACCGGCATGGCTTTGAAAAGGCCGCATCGTTATGTCTCATAACACATTCGGCCAGTTGTTCCGCGTCACGACCTGGGGCGAAAGCCACGGCCCCGCCATCGGCTGCGTGATCGACGGCTGCCCTCCCGGCGTTCCGCTCACCGAAGACGACATTCAGCCCTACCTCGACAAGAGGCGGCCAGGGCAGTCGCGCTTCACGACGCAGCGGCAAGAAGAGGACAAGGTCAGGATCTTGTCAGGCGTGTTTCCCAATGAGGCGGGCACGCAGGTCACGACCGGCACGCCGATTGCGCTTCTGATCGAGAACCAGGATCAGCGCTCGAAAGACTATTCCGAGATCAAGGACAAGTACCGTCCCGGCCACGCCGACTACACCTATATCCAGAAGTACGGCATACGGGATTATCGCGGGGGGGGACGCTCGTCCGCGAGGGAAACCGCGATGCGGGTCGCCGCAGGCGCCGTGGCGCGCAAAGTGCTGCCGGGCGTCAGTATTCGTGGCGCGCTTATCCAACTCGGAACGGAGAAGATAGATCGCGCCAAGTGGGACTGGGAGGAAGTCGATCGCAACCCGTTCTTTTCGCCGGACCACACCATCGTCCAGGGCTGGGCTGCCTACCTCGACGCCATCCGGAAAGCGGGGTCGTCTTGCGGAGCCGTCGTCGAGGTCGTTGCGGAGGGCGTCGCCGCGGGGCTCGGCGCTCCGATCTACGGCAAGCTCGACCAGGATATCGCTGCCGCTTTCATGAGCATCAACGCCGTCAAGGGCGTCGAGATCGGTGAAGGCTTCGCCTGCGCCTCTTTTTCGGGCGAGGAGAATGCCGATGAAATGCGCATGGGACCGGACGGAAAGCCCGTTTTCCTTTCCAACCACGCGGGCGGCATTCTCGGCGGCATTTCGACCGGCCAGCCCATCGTTGCGCGCTTCGCCGTCAAACCGACCTCTTCGATCCTGACGCCTCGCCGCACGATCGACGCGCAGGGCCACGAGACGGACATCCTAACCAAGGGTCGGCACGATCCTTGCGTCGGCATCCGGGCTGTGCCGGTGGGCGAGGCAATGATGGCGCTTGTTCTTGCCGATCATTTTCTAAGGCACCGCGCACAGACTGGTACAGCCGGAGGCAAGTTCCCGCCCCAATAGCCGCAAGCGTTCAAGCGTCGAAAGAATAGGGAGCAGGACGTCCCGCAGGGCGTATTAGACGCAGAATCGCCTCTTGCCGTCGCATTGTTACTGGAAGGGTTTATCGGGACCGGCTCATGGCGCGACGCCCAGGACTTCCGGAATATTTGCAAGAAGGATTTATTCTTCCTTACAACAAAAAGGAGGCGGCGCGATTCAATGCGCTCGCGGCGCTTACGGCGGCAAGCTTCGCCGCATGGCTCACCTGGGGATACCAGCTTCTTTCCATCACGGCCATCCTGGCAGGGTGCTCGGCTTATTATTTCTTTCCTTTCACCGAGAGCAGGCCAAGGCTTGGCGCCAATCAGTACGGGCTTTTCGTGGACGGCTTCGGCCTTATCGCGTGGCGCGCGATCGACGACATCAGCCTCGTCACCTACTCGATCCGCACGCTCGACATGGAAGAGCTTCACATTAAGCTGAAGCAGCCGGTGAACAGCGCGCTTCTGGTCGATTGGCGGCGGCTTCCCATCTGGCGGCTCCTCATGCGCCTGCCTTGGGCGATGGGCTATGACAACATCGTGCGCATCAACCTTCAGCCCTTCGCTTCGCCCCCCGATGTGATCATCCGCACCATGCAGCGCATGTGGCGGTATTACCGGTGACGGGCATGTCCTCAACTCTGGCTTCGCAGTTCCTGCTCCTCGAAGATCTCCTCCCGCACTTGCCCATAGCTGAGCACGGAAAAGAGAATGGTTCCGCCGAACACGTTTCCGGCGAGGGTAGGGAGGAAAAACCGTATGGATGCATCGTAGAACGTAATGAGCCCAGCCACCCAGCCGTAGAGCGCCTCGGCGGTCCCGGCGACGATATGGGTGAACTGAAACAGGGCGATGAGATAGGTCAGAAGCCCGATCACCAGGAACTCTCCGCTCGAAACGGAGGCGATGATCCAAACCACAGCGGCGATGAGCCAGCCGGCGCCGATGCCCTTAGCGAACATCTCCCATGGCGAGTTGCGCATCAGGTCCTCCACGAGCTTCGCCATCTCGCCGGTCACGTGGCCGCCAAGCATCGGCAGGAGCGCAAAGGCGCAAGCGAATAAAAAGCACCCGGCCACATTCGCGGCCAACACGATCCCCCAAAGCCGCAGCATCCTGAGAAGCCAGCTGAGATTCCAGCGCGTGATGACCGGGAGAACAGCCGTCAGCACGTTTTCCGTGAAGAGTTGCTGCCGCCCAAGAATGACAATAATGAAGCCGACCGCGTAGCCGAACGAAGCGATCACATGGTTCCATTGCGACTGCGGCAGACCGGCGGCCAAGGCGGCCTGGCTGAGAAAGGAAAAGCCGATTGAAATGCCCGCGGCGACGCCCGACCACCAGAGCGAAGCAGCCGGGCGGCGCAGTTCTCTTTCGCCTTCGAGGCGGATGATTTCGTAAACCACCGGAGCCCGGGGGCGCTGGGCTTCGCGGACTTCGCTTTGCTCCTTTTCTGAAAGGCCGCGCTCGGCGTCTTGCGCCTCGTCTTCGTCCGATGACTGGGATTCTTCGAAGGCAGGCGAAACTTTAGGTGGCGCCATCACGTGCAATCCTTCAGCTGCGGGAGCGTCAGGACTTAAAAACAGGAAGACAACACTCGATCCATGCCATTCGCCGAGCCAAATCGTGGCCTTTCGCCTTTCTCCTGAATAGGAACAGGAGCGCGCCGCCTTCGTTGACACCTCATAAAGGGCGGACCGGCTTACCAAAGCGGGCCGTCGCAGTCTTTAGCCAAACAGGAGAAACCTATGGCGCGAACATCCGCAGCGGACCTGGCCCACGGCCTTAAGGGCGCGAAATTCCCGATGAACAAGAAAGACCTCGTCCAACTAGCCCGCAAGAATGGCGTAGCTGATGAGGTGCTGCAGACCTTCGAAGGAATGCACGAGGGAGAGTACGGCTCCGTGACAGACGTTGAGCATGCCTTCCATCAGGGGCACGGTGGCGGCCAGTCCCACGACAGCGGCAAAAAGGGCGAGGCCACGAAAGCGGCGCAGAAGGGTGGGCAACATAGCCGCGGCGGTCACAAGGGGTGATCATCCGCCGGCATTGGGACGTCGCCTCGGCGACGTCCTTCTTGCGAGAGTTCAGGGAGGCTTTTCCGAAACAGGCAGCGCGGAAAGCTACAGGTGTCCTTCCTTCTGTTGCTTGGCCGTTTTGCCTTCGCGCTCCTTCTTTTTCGTTCTCTTGAGATTTTCGCGATTTTTCGCAGGGCTCTCCTGGTTGGACGCTCCTGCCTCATGCAGAGCAATGGCTACCGCCTGGCGGCGGCTTTTCACCGGCTTTCCCGTGCCGGTTTCAAGTTCGCCATGCTTGTACTCGTGCATGACCCGGCCTACGGTTCCTTTCTGCCCCTTGGTTTCCTTCGGCATTTTACTGTCCTCGTAAGGTAGGTTAGGGCCTCAGACCGCCTGAGGCGCATCAGCCACCTTATTTCTGGATGATTGAACCCCCAGGAGCCCTTGTTCGTTCACTGGCTCCAATGAATGGCGTTTGCTGATGTTCGCCTGCCTTTTCGTTGGGAGTTTGGGGTTAGATTTGCGCTGCATGTGTAATAGAACGTAATCCAGATTGCGGGGCGCTCTGCCGATAGCGCCGCAATAGCCGTTCGCCAACCATGAGAGCGATAATGCCGACGCAGGACGTAACCATCCGACCAGTGCAGGAAATGACCGTAAGGGCGCTCCTGCTTGGCGAAGGCCTTGACGTGAAAGGGCTGGAGCGTCAGGACGCGTTCTCGACCAACCCGCTTGCCTTCAAGACGTCAAGCAACGGGACGGCGATGCTGTTCAAGTTTGGGGCGGTTGTCTTCTTCAACATGACGCCGATCGAAGAGGACGAACTCGTGTTTGGCCTCACGCGCCGTGTCATTCACCCTCTCGATGAGCGGGAGGTCGAGACGGCCAGACTCGCCATCGCGCCGGAAGATGATTCCCTCTTGACCAGTTCGGGAGCCATCCGGCTTCGTAGCGCGGAACCCAATCAGCTGCTCCTCGTTGGCGAGGCGCTCGCCGTTTCTGTTGCGCTCGCCTATGACGAACGCCGCATCGCCGCCGCCTTTGAGAAAATCGAACCCATTGCGGGAAGCCTGATCAAGCGCCGCCTGCCGTCGGGTCCGAGGTCGGGGATGCTCGAGCAGATCGGCGAAGCCCTCCTCATCCAGAAGCGGCTTGCATCCAGGGTCGATCTCGACGCGAAGCCCGACGTGTTGTGGGATCACCCGGAGCTTGAGCGCCTTTGGGCCAAGCTCGTCGACGAATACGACCTCACCGCGCGGGCCCGCGCCGTGGAGCGCAAGCTTGTCGTCATCCGGGAAACCGCCGACACGATCACCGACCTGATATCGACGCGCACGAGCCACCACCTCGAGATCTACATCATCATCCTGATCGCCATAGAACTGGTGCTGGCCTTGTGGGACCACTTTCTCAGGTAGCGTCCAAGCAGAGAGGCCGCGGCGTGCGATGTCTTGCGGCTCGGCTACGCCTCAAACAGACTCATAAGGTTTATGGCGAGTTAAAATTGGTTTTGTTTTGTAAAATGGCCATACCTAAGAATATAAGTACTTTAATCAGGCGCCACATCATCAGCCGGATTTATGGGTCAAGCGCTGCGATTGGCCCGAGGCTCACGCGCCCGAGAAAGCACGGCGCAGCATGGAGTATCGCATCGCGCCCGTGATCTGCGCCGCCGCCGCATACACGAAGGCGCCCGCCCCGACAAGCGCCAAAAGGGCCATGGCCTGCACGGTCCCGCTGTGGCCCGGCTCGAAATAAGGCGCCACGCCGCGGTTCACGGTATAGAGCGCCACGCCCATCAACGCGCTTGCGAGCAGGATGAGGGGCGCGCGCCTGCGCAGCGCGGCGTCGAACTGGAAATGTCCGCGCCTTATCAAGGTGGTGGAGAGCAAAATCGCGTTCGTCCAGCCGGAAAGGCTGGTGGCGATGGCGATGCCGACATGGCCGATCACGAAAAACAGCGCGAGCGAGCCGCCGATGTTGACGGCGACGGACGCCATCGCGAACCACATCGGCGTCCTTGTGTCCTCGCGGGCGAAAAAGCCGGGCAGGAACACCTTCGTCATCACGAAGGCGGGCAAGCCGCAGGCAAAAGCGGCCAGAGCAGCGGAGACTTGAACGGTATCGGCGGAGGAGAAGGAGCCGCGCTGGAAAAGCACCTGGATGATAGGCTTCGGAATGACGATGAGCGCGACTGCGGCGGGCAGCGTGAGGAGGAGCGCGAACTCGAGGCTCCGGTTCTGGCTCGCTAAGGCGCCTGCCTCGTCATGATCCGCCAAATGCCGCGACAGCGTCGGCAAGAGGACCACGCCGATGGCGATCCCCACCATGCCGAGCGGAAGCTGGTTGATGCGGTCGGCATAATAGAGAAACGATACCGCGCTCGCTTGAAGCGAGGCGATCATGGTGCCGATAAAGATGTTCACCTGATTGATGCCGCCCGTCACAAGGCCCGGCCCCGCGAGCTTGATCAGCCTATTCATCTCGGGCGTCAGCCGCGGCCACCGGAAGCCGGGGTCCATGCCAAGGCCGCGCGCCGCCCAGGCGACCACGAAAAGCTGCGCAAACCCGGCGATTGTCACGCCCCAGGCTTGGATGATGCCCGCCTCCGGCTGGTCATAGAAGCCGCTTGCCGCCGCGAACAGCGTTACGGCGATCAGGACAAGATTGAGGACGATGGGGGTCGCGGCGGGCGCGCTGAATTTGCCGAGCGCGTTCAAAATCCCGGCCGTGAGCGCGACGAGCGACATGCAGACGAGGTAGGGGAAAGTGATGCGCGTCAGGAGCACCGCGAGCCGGAACTTCTCCGGATCGGCGCTGAAGCCGGGAGCGATCGCCTCGACGAGATAGGGCATGAAGATTTCGGCGGCGATCACGGTGGCGGTGACGCCCACAAACAGGATGGCGAGCGCCTCTTCCGCGAAGCGCCGCGCGCTTTCCTGGCCTTCGGCGCGAAGACGCTTCGAGAAAAGCGGCACGAATGCCGAATTGAACGCGCCCTCGGCAAACAGCGCCCGGAACAGGTTGGGGAAGCGGAACGAGACGAAAAAGGCGTCGGCCACCCAGCCCGTGCCCATGACGGCGGCCAGCAGCACGTCGCGGACAAATCCGAAGACCCGGCTGACCGCCGTCAATCCGCCGACCGTGAGAAACCCGCGATAAAGGCTCATGCCGCACCGTTGTTCGTTTTCAGGGCGCAGCTATGAGCAAGATCTGTGGCAGAGGCAAGTCCGCACTGTTGAAGGCTCCTTGTCCGCCGCTAGAGTGGCGTACGGAAAAGTGTGAAGCGGTTTTCCGGATGCGTTCTAAAGGAAAATTCAATAGCAGGGATTGTAACAAGGAGGCCGCACGCGCCTTCTCACCGGCACGTAAGGGTATATCGGTTGACCTTGGCCTGCGTTGTAACCATTGCCGTACCCGCTGTTATAGCCACTCTGGTCTTGGGACGAGTATCCGGGCTGGTCCTGGGATGAGGATCCATTTCCGCCGCGTGAAGACGAGTTCTGTTCAAACCAGAACCACAACCATAGCAAGCCGAAAAGTATAAGCCCGCCCATCAGAACGGCGACAATCAGTGCGGGTAGATTACGCATGACTAAATCCTGGATTTAACAGCTAAATATATACGAATTGCGCGCCGGATTCCAGGCTCCTGAAAATGAAGTAGTGAAACCGGCGGTTGCCCGGCAATCGTTGAGGCGAAATGATTTATGAAGCGGCAAAAGGCGCCAGGGCGGTGTTACCAATCCTTGTCCGTGAGAATTTTCCAGCAGATGGCCGCGCCTACAAGCAGGCAAAGCAATCCTAACCCGCCGAGTATCGTCATAACCCAATCCAGTCCGTGAAGATCGCAATTTTGAATGAGTCTTGCGGGTGTATGCAATCAGGGCGGGAGCATGAAATTGTAACAAATTTGGGCGGGCGCGGACGGCCGAATACGCCGGAAGGCGCTACTTCCCCGGCAGCGGCCAGACGATGGACGATCCGAGCTTCTTGGCCTTCTCGAAATCGGCGCGCAGATCCTGCTTCATCGCGTTGAGCTGCGGGTAATCCGGCGGCAGGTGATTGACGATACAGGCCGCGAGGCAAACCTTGGCCTCGGCTTTCGCCCGCTCAGCCGCAGCCTTGTTCGGAAAGGATGCATTGCCGTAGGAATCCACGCAGAGAAATTCGCAGAAGCCTCCGACGCGCTTGATCGCGGTCTTCTTCTCCTCCTCCGTCCACTGGTCGTAAGCGCCCGGCGGTAAGCCCGTGATCGGCGCCTTGGCGATATGGGCGTTGACGTCCTCATCCTTCGCCTGAGCGACGAAGCTGCAAGCCGCGATGGCGACCGCTGCGAGAACCCGGACGGTGAAGGAACGCTCCATTCGAGGATGCTGTTGTGACATAGGAAACCGCCCTTAATGGCTTCGTATCCGCTTTGTCAATAAGGGCACATCGGTTGCTGCCTGAAAAATCATCGCCGGTGAACCATGGCAAGAACTTCCGTATCCCTCCTTGAAAAGACCATCATTCGAGACATTTTTCTGCCTTGCATCAGCCCAAGTTTTCGCGGCACTTATGCTCAAATAAGTAGTACAACCCTTTCGCGAGTTGGCGCTATGTTCTTGATCCGTTTTTTCTTTGCGGCGTTCGTTACGCTCGCTGTCACGGTTTCGGCTACGGCGCAGCAAAGATCGCCCATCGAGGACTCCGTCGTCCGGGAAGCGGAGACCTTCGAAAACACGTTGCAGGCCACATGGCCGACCAAGGGCAAGGACGCCAAGGCCTGGAAGGCCGAAGGCGCGAAGGCAGGCGCCGCCAACGATCATCGGTCCGCGACAGGAGCTTTCGCGTCATCGGCGCTGCTCGACAAAAAAAATGGCGATACCTGGCTGCAACTCGCGCGGGAATATCTCGCCATAGAAACCGATAAATATAACGAGAAGATCGCGTTTGCGCGCAATGCTGGCTCGTCCGCCTATGTCGCCTATACGCGCTCGCAGACGCCCGAGGCGAAAGCTCAGGCGCTGACCGTTCTGGCCGAAAGCCTCGGCGCGCGCGACCAGTGGCGGCCTGCTCTTCGCATCTACAAGATGAGCCTTGGCCTCGTCGCCGACCCCGATGTGCAGGAAGCCTATGACCAGGCCTTCAATGAGCACGGCTTCCGCATGCTCGATTACGCGGCGGACAATGAGTCGAACGCGCCGCGCGTCTGTGTGCAGTTCTCCGAAGATTTGGCGAAGGGCCGCGTCGATTTCACGAATTACGTCACGGTCAACAACGAGAAGCCTGCCTCCGTGCGTGCGCAGGGCTCGCAGCTCTGCGTCGAGGACCTTCTGCACGGCAAACGCTACGAGGTCAAGGTTCGCAGCGGCATCCCGTCGACCGAAGACGACCTGCTCCCGAAGCCCGTGGAGTTGACCGTCTATATTCGCGACCGCTCCCCCTCCGTGCGCTTCTCGGCCCGCAATTATGTGCTGCCCAGGACCGGCCAGCAGGGCATCCCGATCGTCAGCATCAACACCAAGCTGGTGAAGGCTGCGATCTATCGCATCGGCGACCGCCGTTTGGCCGAAGAGGTGCTCGACGGAGACTTCCAGAAGCCGATGGAGACCTATCAGCTGAACCAGCTCGCCAATCACAAGGGCGAGAAGCTTTGGTCGGGTGAAATGCCGGTCGCTTCGAAGCTCAACGAGGAGGTCACGACGGCCTTCCCGGTCGATACGCTTCTGCCGAACCTGAAACCGGGCCTCTATGTGATCGCGGCAAGCGCGGGCGAGGAGGGCGCGAAGCCTGACAACGACAGCGACGCGGACAGCGATTACAGCCTGAAGACGACGCAGTGGTTCGTGGTGTCCGATCTGGGCCTGACCGCTTTTTCCGGCGCGGATGGCGTCCATGTTTATGTGCGCTCACTCGGCGCCGCCAGCCCCGTCGTGGATACCGAAATCCGGCTCGTCGCGCGCAACAATGAAGTCCTAGGAACTGCAAAGACCGATGCTCAGGGCGCCGCGACGTTCGAAGCCGCGTTGACGCATGGCGCTGGCGGCCTTGCGCCCGCGCTTGTCATCGCCCGCGGAGCGGACAGCGACTACGGTTTCCTCGACATTACGAAGCAGGCCTTCGATCTCTCCGATCGCGGCGTCGGCGGGCGCACGCCTCCAGGGGCGCTCGACGCCATGGTTTTCACGGAACGCGGCGTCTACCGTCCGGGCGAGAATGTTTATGTCACGGCGCTTCTGCGGGACGCGGCCGCCAACGCGGTGGCCTCCACGCCGCTGATCGTGAAGCTGTTCCGCCCGGATGGCGTCGAAGACCGGCGTGAGACGCTTGCGGACGGGGGCAATGGTGGCCGGAGCTGGCAGATCGCCCTGCCCGATACGGCCATGACCGGTTCGTGGCGGCTGGCGGCCTTCGTCGATCCCAAGGCCCCGGCGCTTTACGAGAAGAC
>JBAVVQ010000770.1:0-2319 GCA_049697375.1 Rhodomicrobium sp. | reverse complement strand
GGCCGTGTGAAGGCATAAACGCCGCGGCCTTCCCAGAGCGCGACCTGCGCGACAATATGCGCCGCCGCCCCGAAGCCATAAATGCCGAGCTTCCCGCCTTTTCCAGCCATTTTCAGAGAACGGTATCCGATGAGGCCCGCGCAAAGCAGCGGCGCCGCCTCCGCATCGCCGTAAGAGTCGGGGATCGGGAAAGAGAAGGCCGCATCGGCGACGGCGTAATCCGCGAAACCGCCGTCTCTTTGGTAGCCGGTGAATTCGGCGTAGTCGCAGAGGTTTTCCTCGTGATGCGCGCAAAAGCGGCAGTGGCCGCAGGTGTGTCCGAGCCAGCCCACGCCGACGCGCTGTCCTGCCTTGAAGCCCGTGACGCCGTCGCAAAGGCCGGCTACTTCGCCGACGATCTCGTGACCCGGAACGATGGCGGCGCGGCAGGGAGGAAGTTCGCCGTCGACGACATGGAGGTCGGTGCGGCAAACTGCGCAGGCCCGCACTTTCAACAAGAGCTCCCCCGGCTTGGGGACCGGGACCTCGCGAACCTCCAACGCCAAAGGCTGGCCCGGCGCTTTTAAAACCATCGCTCTCATGGAATGTCCTCCGCAAGAAAAAGCAGCCCGATCATATCATTGCCGATCTGCATTTAAGGGCTTGACTTCAATCAAGGTATTGTTTGCGGTGATCGACAAGTTAGGCATGGGCCGCAATCTGAAGGAGACGAGCCGTGACCATAGAACCGCAAACCGGATATTCAGATTATCCAGTCACCCAGGAGGCCCGTTTCCATCTTATCGGCGGAGGGATATCCTCGCTCGCGGCGGCGGTCTTTCTGATCCGCGACGGCAAGATCGCAGGCCGGAACATCACCATATTCAGCGACCAGCCGAAGCCGGGAGGCAGCCTTGAAGGGGCCGGTTCGCCCGAGACAGGCTATATCGCCCGCGGCGGCCGGGTGCTCGAGGCCCATTACGTCTGCACCTACGATCTTTTCTCCTCGATTCCCGCTCTCGATGGCTCCAGGTCCGTTACGCAGGAGATTTTCGCCTGTAACGAGGCTCTCAAAACATACTCGCATGCGCGCCTCGTCCGGGATGGCCACAAGCTCGATTCGCCCGAGTTCGGACTGACGGAAGGGCACCGCCTTCGTCTTATCGGCCTAGCGCTAAGCCCCGAAAACGTGCTCGGGTCGAGCGCCGTCGCGGACCACTTCGACAAGGCTTTCTTCAAGACGGATTTCTGGGCGATGTGGGCGACGACTTTCGCGTTCCAGCCCTGGCACAGCGCTGTCGAGATGAAGCGCTACCTCATGCGCTTCGTGCATATGATGCAGGGGCTCAATCGCCTCCAGGGCATCATGCGAACCAACTATAACCAATATGATTCGATGGTGCGGCCGCTTGCGAAATGGCTCGACGACAAGGGCGTCCGCTTCGTTACAGGCACCGTTGTGTCCGACATCCAATTCGAGCGCGTCAAGGACGCGCAGCGGCCGTCGGCGCTTATTCTGGAGCGGGAAGGACACACTGAAGAGGTGAAGCTCGCCGTCGACGATTATGTCATTGTGACGCTCGGTTCGATGGCGGATTCGGCGACCCTTGGAACGATGGATGCGGCTCCGCCCTACCAGCCGGAGATTAAGGGCGCCGGGTGGCATCTTTGGGAGAAAATCTCGGCGGGGCGGCCGGAATTCGGGAGGCCCTCGGTCTTCGACAACCGTCCCGATCAGTCGAAGTGGGTGTCGTTCACCGGCACGGCTCGCGATCCGCTCTTCTTCAGCATCGTCAATAAATTCACCGGCAATGTCCCCGGCGAAGGCGGCCTCGTCACCTTTGCGGACTCGGGTTGGCTCCTTTCGATTACGCTGCCGCAGCAGCCGCACTTTATCGGTCAGCCTGAGGACATCGACGTCTTTTGGGGTTATGGCCTTTCCATCGATAGCCCCGGCGACTTTGTGAAGAAGCCGATGGGGGCCTGCACCGGGCGCGAACTCCTGACCGAAGTCCTGGGTCACCTCGGCGCGCAGGATCAGGCGAGCGCCGTTCTCGACAATGCGATCGTTCTCCCGCGCATGATGCCCTATGTGATGAGCGAATTCCTGACGCGCTCGCCCGGAGATCGTCCGCATGTGATCCCGAAGGGCTGGTGGAACCTCGCCTTCGCGGGCCAGTTCTGCGAGCTTGCGGAGGACACGGTGTTCACCGTCGAATATTCCGTCCGGTCAGCTCAGGCGGCGGTTTACTCTCTCCTGCAGCTCGATCGCGCGCCCCATGCGGTTTACAAGGGGCACCACAACCCGATGGTGCTGTACCGGGCCTTCATGTCGCTGCA
>JBAVVQ010000769.1:0-3685 GCA_049697375.1 Rhodomicrobium sp. | reverse complement strand
GGTTCGCGCCCGAGCGTGAGATGCTGCAAGCGCTCATCGACAAGAGCCAGGAGTTCGTGACCGGCAAGGTCCGCGTCAAGCTTTACAAGGGCAGCGCGCATGTTATTGGGCGCGAAAGCCCGTATTCCCTCTATAACCAGGATTTGGTGACCTTCGAGGAAGGCGCCGTCGCTTACGATCAGCGCGATGCGGCTGGCTTCATCAAGCTGAATGCCCTTCGTTTACGGCTTACCGGCGCGAGGAAGCAGCACCATTCCGGCAAGCGCTGACATCCTCCCCTCACCCCCCGCCTTCTCCCGCAAAGGGGAGAGGGAGCTCGGTTGCCCTTGCAACACCGTCCCTTCTCCCCTTTGCGGGAGAAGGACAGGATGAGGGGATTAAACTCCCGTTACAACACGACTTTCCCCATGCGATCCAGGATTGCGGCGTGGCTGAGGATGCCGTTTTTCAGACACTTCAGCTCGAACTTCTCGTTCGGGCTATGGATGCGGTCGTCGGATAGGCCGAATCCGACCAGGATCGAGTCGAGGCCGAGCTGTTTTTGCAAATCTCCGACAACCGGAATCGACCCGCCACAGCCAACCATCGCCGCCGCCTTTTTGAAGATGTCTTTGAGGCCGGCCCTTGCCGCCTGCATGTAGGGACCGTCGGCGGGAACGAGGATGCCTTCGGATCCGCCAAACTGCTCCACGCGCCATTTGCAGTCGGGCGGGGTTCGGGCGTCGAGAAACTGCTTCAGGCCCTTCATGATCTTGGCCGGCTTCTGATTGGGGACCGTCCGGAAGCTCAGTTTCGCCGAGGCGTGGTTCGCGATCACGGTTTTGGACCCGGGCCCTGTATAGCCGCCCCAGAGGCCGTGCAGATCGCATGTCGGCCGCGCCCAAAGACGCTCCAGGAGCGAGTAATGCGCTTCCCCGATGGATTGGGTAAGGCCTGCCTCGCCGAGGAAGTCGCCTTCGTCGAAATTCAGAGCCGACCAGGCTTTACGCTCGCCCGCTGAAAGGTCTTCCACATCGTCATAGAAGCCCGGAACCTGAACCCGGCCGTCGCGGCCGTGAAGCTGGCCGAGGATCTCGATCAAGGCATTCAAAGGATTGACCACCGCGCCGCCATAGAGGCCGGAATGCAGATCGCGCGAAGGACCGCTGAGCGTGACCTCCATGTAGACGTTGCCGCGCAGCCGGTAGGTGATCGCGGGCGTGTCGATATCCCAGGCGTTCGTGTCGGTGATGACGGCGATAGACGCCTCGCGCAGCGCCGTAGCATGCTTCTCCAAAAATCCGGGAAGCGACACGCTTCCACACTCCTCCTCACCTTCGAGAAGGGCGGTGACGGAGGCGGGCAGGGCGCCATGAACGGCCTTCCAGGCACGGAACGCTTCCAGGAATGTCATCACTTGGCCCTTGTCATCGACCGCGCCGCGTGCGACGACTCGCTTGCCGTGGGGACCGTCCACGATCGCGGGCTCAAAGGGCGGGCTGTCCCAAAGTTCAAGCGGTTCCGGGGGTTGAACGTCGTAATGGCCGTAATAGAGGAGGTGGGGCGCGCCAGGAGCTTCCCCTTCATGATGGGCAAGAAGAATGGGATGGCCGGCCGTTTCGTGCAGCGTCGCCTCAAATCCGAGCGACCGGAACTCATCCTCGAGATATTTGCCCGCGCGCCTCACCTCGTCCTTGTAAGCGGGATCGGTCGATATCGAAGGGATACGTAGAAACGCGAGATAGCGAGACACAGCGTTTCCGAAGTCGCTTTCGGCATACTCAAGTACAGGGTCAAGTCTGGCCATTGCCTTCTCCTTGTCGCTTAACAGCAGCAATTTTGCCAAGTCTGGCGAAAAGTGTGGATTTCGGAATTAGGGCCGTCGAATCAAGCTAAATTGCACGCGCCGGTGTTTTAGCTGTATCTTGCGTTGCTCCGCAGCTTGCTTATACAGAGGTTGCTATGTCGATATTTCTGAGACTCGAATTTTGGCTCTTTGCCATAGCAGCCCTCATTATTGGCGCCGCAATGATTGCGGTCGTGCATGAGTTGCCATTTGCTGCGCAGGTATTTCTTTTTCTTTCGATCGCGTGGGTGATCCTTGCGATTTTATGGATGTTCAAACAGATCGTGCGCAGCGTCCGAGGGTAACTTCCATTAACAAAATGGCCGCCACTGGGGCGGCCATTAAAGTCATTGGCGCATGTGTTAGGTCGATGGTTGCGGTTCCATGCCGCCGAGATCGGGGTCCTTGCGAGGCGCGCGGCCACCCGTCGACGGGACAGCGGAGCGGCGCTTAGGCTGATCGTCTTTCACCGTGAATTCGCGTACGGGCGGCTTGCCCTTGAGGAGATCTTTGACCTCCTGCCCCGAGAGCGTCTCAAATTCCAGCAATCCCTTCGCGAGTGTATGCAGATCGTCGATGTGCACGGTGAGGAACTTGCGTGCGGCTTGCTCGCCTTCGTCTACCAAGCGCCGGATTTCGGAGTCGATTAACTGAGCCGTCTCCGCTGACATATTCTGCGACCGGGTTACGGAGTGGCCAAGGAACACCTCTTCCTGATTGTCGCGATAGCGAATGCGGCCAAGTTTGTCGCTCATGCCGTATTCCGTGACCATCGAGCGGGCCATCTGAGTGGCTTGCTTGATGTCGTTCGCCGCGCCGGTCGTAACATTCTCAGGCCCGAATATGAGTTCCTCCGCGACTCGGCCGCCGAAGACCATCGCGAGGTAAGCCTCCATCTCGCGCTTTTTCATGCTGTACCGATCGCGCTCCGGAAGATTGTAAGTCACGCCGAGAGCCCGGCCGCGGGGAATGATCGTCACCTTATGGAGCGGATCGTTCCCGGGCGCCAACAGGCTGACGAGGGCGTGTCCCGCTTCGTGATAGGCGGTGAGACGCTTCTCCTCCTCGGTCATGGCCATGGAGCGACGCTCGGCGCCCATCATGACACGATCCTTCGCATCCTCGAATTCATGCTGCGTAACGACGCGCCTGGACCGGCGCGCGGCCAGCAAGGCGGCTTCATTTACGAGATTGGCGAGGTCTGCGCCTGAAAAGCCCGGTGTCCCGCGGGCTATAACCTTGAGGTCAACATCCGGCGCCAAGGGTACTTTGCGCACGTGAACCTTTAGAACCTTCTCGCGCCCGACGATATCGGGAGCGGGCACGACAACCTGCCGGTCGAAGCGGCCCGGACGCAGAAGCGCCGGGTCGAGCACGTCGGGACGGTTGGTCGCGGCGATCAGGATAATGCCTTCGTTCGCTTCGAAGCCGTCCATCTCGACGAGAAGCTGGTTGAGGGTCTGCTCGCGCTCGTCGTTGCCGCCGCCGAGACCCGCGCCGCGATGGCGGCCGACTGCGTCAATTTCGTCGATGAAGATGATGCAAGGCGCATTCTTCTTCGCCTGATCAAACATATCGCGGACTCGGCTTGCGCCCACGCCGACGAACATCTCAACAAAGTCTGAACCCGAAATGGTAAAGAACGGCACATTCGCTTCGCCGGCGATGGCGCGCGCGAGCAGCGTCTTACCCGTGCCGGGAGGGCCAACAAGCAGCGCGCCGCGTGGAATGCGTCCGCCAAGCCGCTGGAACTTCTGCGGATCGCGCAGAAACTCGACGATCTCCTGAAGATCTTCCTTCGCCTCGTCGACGCCAGCCACATCGTCAAACGTGACGCGGCCCTGCTTCTCGGTCAGAAGC
>JBAVVQ010000768.1:0-2194 GCA_049697375.1 Rhodomicrobium sp. | reverse complement strand
GGCGTCATCAATATGATATTATCGGTGACTGGGCTGGAGTAGGCGGCCAACCAGCGGCATCGCGCCAACCTGATTAGGGCGGCTTGCGTTTAGACGGCCTCACTCGCCTTCGGGTCACAAAAATCGCAACTGGCTTTAGTCCCTTGACAAAGCCGCCACTGCGGCGCACCTATGTTAATGTAACTTACATTTACATGGGGAGTTACGCAAATGTACCTGGCCGAAAGGCTCGACGACATCGGCAAACCCGCGTGGATCGCGCTGATGATCGTTTCCTTCATCATATGGTGGCCGATTGGCTTGGCCACCTTGGCTTTCTTATTCTGGAGTGGACGCATGGGGTGTGGGCATCACGGAAACTGGCACGAGCGGCGCGAGCGTTGGCGTGCGGCGCGGGGCGATTACCCGGCGATGCCATCGAGCGGCAACGCCGCCTTCGATGATTACCGGGCCGAGACGCTGAAACGGCTCGAAGAGGAGCAGAAGGAGTTCACCGGCTTTTTGGACCGTCTGCGCCGCGCCAAGGATCAGGCCGAGTTCAATCAGTTCATGGCCGACCGCCGCAACAAGCCCGCGGGCGAACCTTCAGGCCAGCCTTCATAAGGCAGGCGCCGCTGTCCTGGGGACAATGCGAAGACGGCGATGCGGCAGATGTTGCATCGCCGTCCCTTTTCCCGACATTCCATGGCATTGCTTTCAATGGCCCGGGGCGCCGAGGACCATTGGCTCGTTCCCCCAAGTGTTCGAAATCTCCTCCTCGGAGGCAGGAGCGTGAACGATGACTGTTCTGACGAGCAGGAAGAGCACCGCGGCGTTGAAGAGATGCCAGAAGTAGTGCGTGCCGACCGGAAGGGCGTCGCACATCGGCTTGTCGAGGGTTCTCGCGGTGAAAGAGAGCACGAAAAGGCCGGCCGCGGCGTAGAAGGCTTTGCCCGCGCTGGCGTTCCGCCGCCAGATCCCTGCGCCCGCCGCCATCAGGAAAACGAGCGTCGGCAGATACATGGCGCCGCCCCACAGCATCTTCTCGAACTTATCCGACTCCAGATAGAACGTGGCCGCGAAAAGCAGACATGCCGCCAGCGTCTTGAGCCACCACGGACAACGGAAGAAAGCCGTCAAAATCAGCCAGCAATAGACGATCATAAAGACGAGGATCGGAATAACATCCGCCCATTCAGCCCAGCGAGTCGCGACGACATGCCAAGTCAGGCTGCCCGCTCCGACCACGGCGATGATGATGCAGAGCGCCCGGATTGCGCCGCTGAATTCGGCGCTTGGGTGGCGCTCATTTAAACGCCAAGCCGCCCAGGCCGCGATAAAGAATGCGGCGTTAGAGACAGCGTTGAGCGGTTCCGCGTCCCAAGCAGCGCTCGTGCGCTCGCAATACATCTCGATGGCGCGGGTCATGTCGCCGAACCAGGAACTCATGATCATGACGCCGATCTCCCGCAGCTAGATAACGCCCTGCAGCGCCGAAAATACAAAAGCGGAGCGCAATGCGCTCCGCAAACCAACGTCGCAAAAGGGAATTACCGGATGTCCCGGCGCAGCCTCTCCAAAGCCTCGAAGGTCGGATAGCCGTCGTCGCGCATCCCAACCCTGCGCTCCCAGGCGCTGAGGGCATCCCTGGATTCGTCGCCAAAGACGCCATCGGGGCGTACGTTGTAACCTGCACGGCTTAACAGGTGCTGCAATTCGCGAACCTCTTGCGGATTAAGATCCCTGTCCACAAAACTCGGTTCTCTTCTGTCATCACGCTCGTCGCGACGGTCCTCGCGTACATCTTCCCTTATCTGATCTCTTCTTTCTTCCCTTTGCTCTTCCCTTTTATCCTCCCTGGCGGCTTCTCTGCGTTCCTGAGCGCGCTCAGCGCGCCGGCGGTCCTCGCCAGACAAATTCTGGTCGTCCAGCGAAGCCAGATGCTCAACCTGGGCCCTCGCCGGTTCTCCCATGTCCGAAGCGCAGGGGAAGGCGGAAATCGTGCAGCGTTCGGTGCCGCTAACGGCGCCCTTCACGCAAAGGACGTTCTTGCAGGCCGCGAATCTCAGGTCTTGGAAGCGCTCGCCATACTTCGTGATGACTTCACGCTGCCAACTGGCCTCGGCAATGCTTGCCGCCTTGCGGAAGACGTTGAAGCTCAATTCGCCGGAAGCTTGAATTCGCTCCTTCTGGCAGCCTTTGGGCAGTTCCGGCA
>JBAVVQ010000767.1:0-15257 GCA_049697375.1 Rhodomicrobium sp. | reverse complement strand
GGGCCTCGCGTTTCGGCGCCTGAAGCGCCGGCCTCTCGCCCATCTGCGTGAGGTTCACATAATGGAGAAGCGCCCCGATCGCGGCGAGATCGGCGTCTTCGAAGTCGCCGAGCCCATCGAGCGCCGCCACCTCGAAGGCCTCTTTCAGGGCGCGCTCACCCCTCTGTTTCGTGAAGTATGCGCGCGGAAGCGGGGACAGCGACGCGCTCGCGGCTTCGCTTGCCGCTTTGGCGGCTTCGTCCGCCGTTTCATCGTCCGGGAGAAGTAGCTCCGCGGGGCGCAGGCGCAAAAGCTCGCCTGCAAGATCGGGCGCCCCCACTTCGCTGAGAAGAAACTCGCCGGTAGAGATGTCGAGCGCGGCGATATTGTAGCGCGCCGCGGCGCCCTTGCCATTTCGTGCGAGCGCAGCAAGAAAGTTGTTGCTGACGGAAACGAGAAGCGCGTCCTCGGTAAGCGTTCCAGGTGTCACGAGCCGCACCACATCGCGGCGCACGACGGCTTTCGGCCCGCGCTTTTTGGCAAGCTCCGGGTCCTCAAGCTGTTCGGCCACCGCGACGCGAAAGCCTTTGCGGATGAGCTTTTGAAGATAGTCGTCGGCGCGCGCGACGGGCACGCCGCACATGGGGATGTCCTCGCCTGAATGTTTGCCGCGCTTCGTAAGCTGGATGCCGAGCGCATTCGCGGCCGCGAGCGCGTCGTCGAAGAACAGCTCGAAGAAATCGCCCATGCGGTAGAAGAGCAGAAATTCCGGGTGCTTCGCCTTCACCTCAAGGTATTGCGCCATCATGGGCGTGGCGCTTTTCGCCTCGCTCGCATTTTCTCGCGCCTCGCACTTCTGCCTGATCGACGACACTTCACCCCTCCCTGACTCGTACCGCCAAGCGGGCCAGTTTACCCGGCGCGGTTTCGAGGAGAAGGCCGCGAGGAAAGTTATCCCCGCCCGCAACACCGCCTTTCGCCTTGAAACCTGTACTAGACTAGACTAGATTACCATTAAACGGGAGATACAGTCGTGAACGTCGAACCGAGAAAAACCTGGACCGTCGCCGAGGCGAAAGCGCGGCTCTCGGAAATCCTGCGCCTTGCGAGCGAAGAAGGCCCGCAGCGTATCGGGACCAAAACAGCCTATGTGGTCGTGCCGGAAGAGGAATGGCTGAAGCGCGCCGAACCGCGCATTCCGCTCGGGCGCTGGCTCGTCGAAAACATGCCACGAATTGACGACCTGGAACTGCCGGACCGCCACGAGCCTGACCGGCCATCGCCCTTCGAAGACTGGGACTTCGACGATGGCAAAGACGCGAAATGAGCGTTCTCCTCGACACGAATGTCTTGTCCGAAGCTGGCAGGCCGTCGCCAAACCGCGATGTACAAGCTTTCCTGTTGGGTCTTGCCGATTTGTGGATTTCGGTGGTCTCAATTCATGAAATCGAATACGGCATCGGCCTTCTGCCGGTCGGGCAAAGACGAACCGGCCTTGAAAAATCAATGGCGGCGGTCGTCGCCACATTCGGTCCCAGCGTCATACCTATCAGCGAATATGAGGCGCGGCGCGCCGCTCGCTTTCGAGCCGAGTCCCGGCGGCGGGGCCGGGTTCTCGATCTGCCGGATGCGCTGATCGCCGCCACCGCCAAAGAGCATGGCCTGACGCTTGCGACGCGCAACATTTCCGATTTCGATTATTTAGGCATCGATGTCGTCGATCCGTGGAGCGCGTAGCACACGCTTCTCGCATCGCTGCCATTGACCGTGACATCCAAAGGCTGGCCTGCCGCGTCTTCGAAACGGATTTCGGACCACCTCGGCGCATGCTCTCCCTGCTTCGAGATTTGGAGGGAGGCGGCGCTCTCTTTCCAGTTTGCCGTCACGTCGATCAGGCAAGGAGGGTTTGCGCGATCCACGACGCTGTCGTCGTCGTCATCGTAGATCTGAAGCTGCGTTTGGCCCGCCGCGAGGGGGAAAAGCCGCAGAGTCAGCGGGCCGTCCACCCACGATGGCGATGGCCCCAGCGGCAGGATCGAGCCTGCGCGAATGAAAACAGGCGCGGCCCCGAGCGGCGCTTCAACCTGATTTTCGCCGCACGCAAGGAGCGCGCCCGTTCGGATATCGTACCAGCCGCCCGCTGTCCGCGGAAGCCGGACAGCGCGGCCGGCGGCGCCGGGTTCCAGAATTGGCGCAACAAGAAGATCGCGGCCAAGCATGAAAGCGTCGTTCTCTTCGTAGCACTCAGCTTCGTTCGGGAAGTCGAAGAAAAGCGGGCGCAAGATCGGCTCGTGATAGGCATGCGCTCTCCACATCAGCGTGTAGAGGAGCGGCGCAAGCCGTTCGCGCCATGCCATGGCCGCGCGCACGAGCGGCAGGATCTCCGGATACATCCACGGCTCGCTCGTGCCGCCGTCATCGTTCCAGGAATGGATCGTGAAGCGCGGCCAGTAGATGCCCTGCTCGATCCATCGCATGAAGAGTTCAGGCTCGGGCGCCTCCCCCGCAAAGCCGCCAACGTCGTGGCCGAAATTAAAAATGCCGGAAAGGCTGAGGCCATGCCCCATGCGCAAATTATAGCGAAGCGTTTTCCAGCCGGTGCGGTTGTCGCCCGTCCAGGTCTGAGCATAGCGCTGGAGGCCGGGTCCTCCGGCCCGCGTCACGAGATAAGGACGCTTCATGGGCGCATGCTCCTGCTGGGCCTGCGCGGAAGCGCGGAGCATGAGCCCGGTTTGCACCGGCCGCAGGCACGCCATCGCCCCGCCACGTCCGTTGAGATTCGCGCGCGCGTTGTCATCCCAAACCTCGAATTCATTATTGTCGTTCCAGGTTGAAGCGATGCCGTTGTCGAGAAGCTGCGCCTTCACCTGGGATTCCCACCAGCCGGATGTCCGCGGGTTCGTGAAATCGAGATAGGCGGCCTCCCCGCCCCAGAATTGCGCGATGTGCGGGCGGCTTTCGTCTTCGCTGTCGCGGATGAAACCCCGAAAGTCTTCCACCTCTGCAAAACGCGGATGGTTCAGCAGCATCGCGGGCTTCACATTGGCGACGAGGCTCACGCCCGAATGTGCGAATTTTTGGGCGAGCGCGGCCGGATGGGGAAAGCGGTCCTCGTCCCATGTGAAGACGTATCGCTTATCTCCTCGCTTGGTATAGCCCGATGAGAGGTGGAAGGATTGGCATGGGATGCCATGCTCCAGAAGCCTCATCAGAAATCCGTTGAGTCGCCCCTCTGCGTCGAGAGCTTCGGTATATTGCATCGTGGAGCCGGAATAGCTGAGGCTCCAGCGCGGCGGGAAGGCCGTCCGCCCCGTCAGCGCGGTGAACTGGGCGACGACATCGCTCACCTGCGTGCCGAACATAAGATAGAGATCGAGGTCGCCGTCGCTTGCTTCGAAGCTGCGATACGGCCCGTGATAGGCATCGATTTCCTGGCCAAGGTCGAAAGCGCCGTGTGAGAGGTTGTCGTAGAAGAGGCCCACCCATAACGCGCCGCTGGCAGGCCGGACCGTAATGTAAAAAGGGATGTGCTTGTAAAGCGGGTCCGAGGTTTCGGCATTGTAGCCAAGCGCATCCGTCGCGCGCATACGAAGGCGGCGGCCATATTTGTTGGCGTCTCCGCTCTTCTCGCCGAAGCCGTAATAATGATCGGAGGCCTCGCGAACGAGGGAGTGAGCGAAACGCGGCCCTGTACGTTCGAAACAATAGGCTTTAGCCGGCCTGTCTTGCAGCACGGGCCGGAAGTGTTCCCCCTCGTTCGCGCGGAAGGACCAAGTCAGGGCCAGCGGCGAGCGCCGAACAACCACTCGTATGAGCTTGGTCTCGATTGTGATGTCAGCTTCCGTTTCCCCGACCGATGAAACCGCGATGCCGGGAAATCCGGTAAGATCGAGGCGGTCGCGGCCGTCAATAGGATCGGCGCCGCCCGCAAGTTCCGGCGAAAGCGACCACGTGCGCGGCATGCGCAGACCGTGCGCCCGCAGGACAAACAGGCGCACGAGATGGCGGTCCAGAAAAAACAGCGTAAGGCCGAATTCACGGTCGAGGCCAATCTTGGCGCGGCATCCCTCCACCGAATTCAAACGCGCGCCGGTGAGTGTCCGCATAACGCTCTCTTTCGGCGAAATGGCCGCAGCTCCTAAACTCAGGTCCAAACGATTACACACGAATCCAAAGGTTCATTTGGAAAAACGCTTTTCTAGCGAGGATTTTTTTACTGTGGCGCTTGAGTATCGGCGCTAGAGCAATTGAGGCAAAACGAAGGTTTTCGCTTTGTCTTGAATAGGATCGCTATCTAACCTCGAGCTCAGGTGTAGGCGACCGGCGAATCGCGTGCGCCGCTTCTGAAGACCTTTGGGGGATCACATGAAAAGTTATATCTGGGCCGCCGCCCTCGCGGGGCTGATTGCGGCTGGTGGAGCGCAAGCTGCCGATCTGTATCAGGCGGCTGGCTACAAGGATGGCCCGGTCGTTCTCGATTCGTGGCCAAACGCCGGCGATATTCTCGTGCGCCTTCGCGGCCTTGCGGTTCTGCCGCAAACCTCGACAGACCATTGGAGCACGAATGTCACAGCCTTGAATCCGAATGTCTCCATTACCGATAGCGCCATTCCGGAACTCGATCTGACCTACTTCTTCACGAAGAATATCGCTGCGGAACTCGTTCTGGGCGTCACGCCGCACACGGTCAATGGGACTGGTGGAATTACGCCTTTCGGCAAAGTTGGAGACGCCTGGCTTTTACCGCCAACGCTCACATTGCAATATCACTTCGATACAGGGACGGCCTTCAAGCCTTACGTCGGCGGCGGCGTGAATTACACGATCTTCTTCGATGAGAGCACGGGGCCGAGCTATTCGAGCTTCAAGCTCGACAACGCTTGGGGCGCCGCTGTGCAAGCTGGTTTCGACTACAAGCTTGGCGGCAATTGGTTCCTGAACTTCGATTTCAAAAAGCTTTGGCTTGAAACCGACGCTCACGCAAATGTCGGAGGCGCCATCCCGGTTTCGGCGCACGTCAATATCGACCCGATCATGGTCGGCGCCGGTATCGGCTACCGCTTCGGGCATGATTACGTGCCGCTGAAATAGCCCATAACATCCCGATAGAGTTTGATGAGCGTGGAGAAGATCTGCGCTCATTTCTTTTGGGGTCGCCTTTTCTTTTTCAGTTCGTTGGGCTTGAGGCTGTGCGAATTGCCCAGCGAAGCCGCGCCGATCTTGCCCGCGGATTGGCGGCGACCTCCTCCTCGGATGGCTCGACGCCGTGGCGCTCTCGAACCTCGAAGGTGGGCGCAGGCTCCTGGGGCGCCGTTGGAAGGTAACGCGAAGTCTTTGCCTTCTTGCCAGACCGGCTTTGCAAGAAACGCTTCACGATCCGGTCCTCGAGCGAGTGAAAGCTCACGACCGCCAACCGTCCTCCCGGCCTCAGAATGCGCTCGGCGGCTTCAAGCCCCCGCTCCAACTCCCCAAGTTCGTCATTTACATAAAGGCGGAGCGCCTGGAAGGTGCGCGTGGCGGGGTGTTTGGCGTCGTCATGACGGCGGCCCAGAACGCGGCTCACAACATCGGCCAGCTGCCCCGTACGTTCGAAAGGCGCATTCTGCCGGTCGGCGATAATTGCCGCCGCAATGGCCCGTGAACGGCGCTCTTCGCCGAGCTGATACAGAATATCAGCGATCTCGTCTTTCTCGAAAGTATTGACGATGTCGGCGGCGCTAAGGCCCTTCCCCGACATACGCATGTCGAGCGGCCCGTCGCGCATAAAGGAAAAACCGCGCTCCCCCTCGTCAAGCTGCATCGACGAGACGCCAAGATCGAGCACAACGCCGTCCACGCGGTCCCAGCCGGTGAGTTGCGCCGCTTCTTCCATATGAGAAAAGGATGTTTCCGCGAGTTTCAGGCGGCCGGAAGCTTGCCTCTCGAGCGCTCGCCCTGCCTCTATCGCGGAAGGATCGCAGTCGAGGCCCAGCAACTCGCAATCCGCCGCATCAAGAATGGCGCGAGCGTAACCGCCTGCGCCGAATGTGCCGTCAATGTATCGTTCGCCCGCCTTTGGGGAGAGCGCCCGCATGATCTGTCCCAGCAGCACCGGGATGTGACGGACCGGTCCGCCATTGGGAGACAGGCCCTCTTCCGGCCTCCCACGGTCCGTCACTCCCCTTTGGCCCCCTCGTTTGCGCCGCTTCATCAGCGGTTCCCCGCGCCGAGCTCCCTGCGAAGCGCGAGCGCCTGTTCGCGCGCGCGTTCGCGAAATTTGTTGTAAGCCCCAGGCTCCCAGATTTGAAACTTGTTGCCAAGGCCGACGAAAACCGCTGTCTCTGTGATGGCGGCATGATCGCGCAAGCGCTTGGGCAGCACGGTCCGGCCATCAGGGTCGATTTTGAGTTTTTCGCACTCTCCGAAATAGACGATTTCGAGAGCTTCGCGTTCCTGCGATCCTGCGGGCTGCCGCCCCACAATTCCTTTAATCTCTTCGACCAGACGCGCGCCGCCAGCTTCGATCGCATCGTAATCGAGATGCGGGTAACAGTGAATTTCGTCGGCGCCTTCCTGGGCAAGGACGGCGCGGAACGGCGCAGGTATTGCGACTCGTCCCCGTTGATCGACCTTGGCCTCGATACGCGATGCGAATTCATCCATCCCTCAATTCCAAGCCTCGGCCGAACGCGCATAAGACCGCCACGCAACCTGCTTCGGATATTCCTCCCGTCTTTACCCATGAATACCCATGGCGGAGACGGCGGAACCTTCGATCTTTATCCTCGCGATTAAGAGGAAATCAGTGAAGCAAAGTTACAAATGAAAGGCGAAATGAGCCACATTGAACCGTTTCGGACGGACCGGAGGGAGATACCTTGGCGCGCAGTGGCCGTGCGCGACGAAAGCATTTTGGATCTCCCTCCGAATCACCCCCTTCCGAACGGGCATTTATGGGATAGCATGGGTATTTATGGGGGTCAACAAACGCATACGATTTGCGGGAGTTTAGTTAGTGAAGTTTTACTAATGGTCCGGGGCCTCTGGGCTTAGGCAAAACCCGTCAGCGGCCGTGCCCACCTGCTTTTTGGATTCCCCGGCGAATTGGGGCGGCGCGCTCCGTTCTCAGGAGCCCTCACCGCACCATTTCGACGGCGGAATTTTCCCGCCTGGCGACGGCGGATGAATTCCGGGCGTCCAAGACGATGTCGGGCGGGTTAATGGTGATAAAGCCGGGAGAAATGCGGAAGCTGCACTGAAACCCAACGCCGACGAGTGGCATTGCTATCTGCGTGGCAGGGGTCAGGTTGCGGTTTTTTGGCTCAGGAGGGCGCGGCGCCGCTACCTTCTCGCCAACAACTTCGCGGGCGTTCCGAGGGCGACAGTCAGATCCTCAGCTTGCGTTGCGAGCAAGAAACGCCTCGATCGCCCGCGTTGTATCCTCGGGCTTCTCTTCCTGGGGCATATGCCCGCAATGATCGAAGACAACAAGCTCCGAAGGGATGATGTCCGCTCTGAGCCGCCGCCCGAAAATGGCAGGCACCACCTTGTCGTCCTTGCACCAGAGCACAAGCGTCGGCGCCTTGATCGTCTTATACTTGGCCGCGATCTCGTCGATGTTGTCAGGCATGATCTGCTCCACCGTCTTGATCAGGGCATGCTTCGAGGCGGGCGAGTAAAGCGTGTTTGCGTATTCCGCGACCGCGCGCGCGGTGATCTTGTCGTGATCGTAATAGGCGAGACGCAACCCCTGCGCCGCCTGCACCTCCGGCGGCACAAGCGTCATGCTCACTTCGCCTAGCATGGGAATTTGCAGAAGGCGGAAGAAGATCGGAATCGGCTGCTTGTAGGCGATACTGTCGATGAGCACGATATTGCGGATGCGCGGATGGGCCTGT
This sequence comes from Rhodomicrobium sp., assembly GCA_049697375.1. GTDB lineage: Bacteria > Pseudomonadota > Alphaproteobacteria > Rhizobiales > Rhodomicrobiaceae > Rhodomicrobium. The sequence goes on along the minus strand of JBAVVQ010000767.1, from coordinate 7,401 downwards.
TCGGCGGATTTCATGGCGAGCGCGAGCGTGATGCCGCCGCCGAACGAATGTCCGACGATCGTCAGGTCCTTCAGGTTCTCCTGCTCGATGAACGCCGCGATCGCATCCGCCTGATCAAAGATTGAATAATGATCGTCGATCGGCTTATCGGACGCGCCAAAGCCACGCAGATCGACTGCGATGACCCTGTGATTTTTCGCCAGGTCGGGCTCGATCGCCTGCCATGTGAAGCTTGATGTGGCAAATCCGTGGAGCAGAAGGATGGGGCGGCCTTTCCCCTTATCCACCACCGCAAGGCGCAGCGGCCCCGCAGGCGTATTCACGGTTCTGTATTCGACCTCGGACTCATGCAGCGCCATCATTGGAGCGCACGAGACTAGCGCTCCGCAAAGAAGGGCGGTTACAACGAGCAGAAACCTTCGCCACATAGCTCCCCACGCGTCGGTGCGACGGAAAGCCTGCATGTGTCTTGAGCCTAAACGGCAAGTCAAGCTTAAAGACCCGCGTTCGATTGAGTTCAAATCAAGAAAGGATTTTATACAATTTTTCAAAAACGATTCGCTGCGTGCTTTATGCGGTAGTACCATGCGGAAAAGAACCTAAAATATGAGTTTGAGTTGTGTTGCGTCCATTGTTTTGGCGTTCAGCGATCGTATGCGCGTGCGTCTTGTCAGCCTGTTCCCTTTGTCTTGCCGCCGATGTCGCGCGGTTTGAAACCTATGTCACCGTAGATTACTCCGGACGGGCGGCGGCATTGGCGAGCAGCACGGTTTGGAGTGTGTTCGGACCCATTGATCAACCCGGATTCAGGCTCAAAGTTGACGGATTCGCCTCTGTCAATGGCGAAACCAACGCGAATGCTTTTTCCAGCGCATTCATGGCTTCCGATCTGAAAGCCCTCGGCGACGTGATGGCGGGCTACCAGCTCAACTGGGAGAGCGTTTGGGTCAAGCTCTATGCCGGCGCAGCCTACCAGGCGCAAACCCTGGCCTTTTGGCAGGCTTGGGAGCTTGTCCGGCGGCAGAGCTACGGCGCGACCGCGGCTGTCGAGACGTTCTGGCAAGGGAGCAACGGCTTCTGGGGTTCCGGCAATCTCTCCTGGCTCCAGTTCGATAATACGGGGACATTTTATGGACGCATCGCCTACAAGATTATGGACAATGCGGACGGACTCACCCTCTCCACAGGAGCGGAAACGGGAGCGATGGTCAAGAATGCAGATATCTACAGGGAAGGCAGGCGTCTCGATCTTTACAACGAATATGTGAGGGAAGGCGCTCTCCTCAATTTCCGCTATGGCCGAAACGATCTGACTCTTTCAGGAGGCTTAGCGAGAGCCGGCGACGAGAGCGCCTGGCGGCCTTACGCTACGATCAGCTACGGCAGGAAATTCTAAGTAGGCTTCGCCGGACGCACCAACGGATCGCCGCCGCGTTGCCCCGGAAAGGCGAAGCCTTATCCGGGATCGTAATAGATCGAAGCTCCTATCTTTTTGGCGATCCCGGCTCGCGCTTCGCTTGGCCGGGATGACAATCCATTGGCCAGATTAGCGATGTTTGCTTCAGCCCCTTTCGAAGCTCGCCGGCCTAATTCGATAGGCTGGGCTTGCCGGCGGAAGACAGGATCGGAGCATCCGCGGTGCCGGAAAACACAAGCTTCCTCGAACTTGCAGTTTGGCCGGACACACTTGGCAAATCCAAACCTCCAGGAGCGAGAGTCTCGCTTGCGAGAAGAGTTCCGCTTACGGCGCCGCCAGGGAAGGCGATTCTCAGCGAGCCGCCGATCCCCTTCTCACCGCTCTGCCCTTGGACCTTGAGGTCGATGCCCCCGGGATTCACGTCCCCATCGACGCTCGCGACGGTGAACGGAAATGAGTTCCCCAGAAACCCCCAGCCGAGGTCCTGCTCGGCAAGAGCGGCGCCGATTGTCCTTGCCATGTCGCCTTCGATTGAGCCACCCATGGGGAACCGGACCGAGAAGCTCCCAGCCGCGGCGCTCAAATCTTCGACCGGCGGTCTCATGGTCATCGGCATCGTCAACGCGGCATGAAGCGTCATTGGACCGCTGAAACCGAGTGGCAAGTGAAGAGCATTTGCGAGCGCTCCGGCATCAAGGTAGGACCCGGTCCCGCGCAATGAGAGCACAGCTTGCCGCCCGAGATTGACGTCAAGCCTTCCGGTGGCGTGTCCACCGGCGACCGCGACAGACGCAATGTCAACGCTGAGATGGTCTTGGACGCGGGTTAAAGCCAATGCCAGAGGTCCTGTTTCGAAGGAAGCCGCCCGGAAACGCTCGGCAGACACGCGCAGATCGAAATCAGGGGAACGCTCCATCCCCGCGCGCATCAGGGGCAGAGCCGCTAACGGACGCTCATCGGAAGGCTGCGCCTCGCCGCCTGCTGTCCAGGCCGGGGTTACGTCCAACGTGTCGTATGCGATAGTCCCCTCGAGGCGGGGCCGGACGCCCGTCATATCAAGGGCGAGAGATCCTTTGGCGTCATGATCTCCAAACGAGATTGCGGCGTCATCGAGCGCCGCGCGCGTTCTGGACAAATGCAACTCGCCCGACACCGCAATCGCTTCGGGCCGCTCCCACGGCGCAACGGCCGCCAGGATGGCGTCGCCTCCAGCCGTGCCCAAGTCCGCCCTCAGACTAAATATTCCGAAGGCCGTCTGACATGCTCCGGCGCATTGGCCTCGGAAGGACGCCTCAAACCGACTGCTTGCGATATCCAAAGCGTAAAGAGCGTCTCCCGCTCCCGGGGCGTTCTTGACAAACACACCCGTCGAGACAGAGGAGACGGGCTCCTTGCCCAGTCTCACCCGGCTCAACTCGACTCGCTCGTAGGCCCCGTTTTCGCTCGCGCTGAAGAAAAATACGGGATCGAGTAATTCTACGTCTGTGAATGGGCTTCTGGCCGAAAGGGCCAAGGCCAGATGTGCGGCGCCAAGCCCGTATGACGACCGAAGCGGTTCGGTTAACCCACGGCGAAACACGACGTGGGGGGACTCGATGACGAATTTCCTGAAATCAAGCTTGCCGCGAAGAAGGGAGGAAAGCCGGATTACGGCTGTGACAGACCTGGCCCTCACAATTCGGAGGGGACCCTTCCCCGCCGTGGATCTAAGATCGACGTCAGACGCTTCAAGGGAAAGATCGGCAAAACTGCCGATACGAAGCGGCCCTGCAATCGACACCGGGCCGCCGCTCCACGCCGACAGACGCTCGGCAAGCGGTCCGCGGATCGCCTCGGCGTCGACAACGAAAGGGAGAAGAACGGCGAATGCGACAGCCGTTATGAGAAGACCTCCCGCAAGGATGCCGAGCCCTCGTAAAACATATCGAATTTTACCGGCGATCTGATACATCTTTCCTTGGGCTATCGGGAGATGTGGAATTCGCGCCGACGCGTCATGTGTTTCCGACACGATGCGCCCCGCCGCGCGGTTAAGGTTTAGGAGCATCGCCAGACCTTGGCGACTCCTTCCGGCGGAGCTTGCACATGAAAACGACGCCGCTGTGGACGCTCTCCGCCGAATGGTGGAAAACTCGCGCAGGGCGCAATTCGTGGCGGAGACAATTCAGCGCACGGGCTGAACGGTTTTCAATGATCCTCCACGCATTTTCGATTCGCGACACGGATGCTCTCTGGGCGAAAAGCACGGGATTTTCTAGAATGCGTCCGGAAAAGCATGAAGCGGCTTTCCGATAAGAAGCACGATAAAACAAAGGACTAGAGCGCGTTTTTGATGCCATCAAAAGCGGATGGGCTCTAGACGTTATTGGCAAGCGCAGCGGGGCGGTGGACCGGTTTTCACGAATGGGCGAGCGATTGGAGGATGGTCGCTTTTCGGGGGCGTGAACTGCGCCGAAAATTTGCTCCGCGGGAAACCTCAGTATAGTATTGCTCGTTCGAACTGAGGGATTTCTTGATGAAAAAAGTATATCCGGGCGCGCAAGCGGCGCTGGCAGGACTCATCAAAGATGGCATGACGATTATGTCGGGAGGCTTCGGGCTTTGCGGCATTCCCGAGGCCTTAATTGAGGCCGTCCGAGATTCGGGCGCGAAAAATCTTACCGTCATCTCGAATAACGCCGGCGTCGACGGGATTGGCCTCGGCGTCCTGCTCGAGACAAAGCAGATCAAAAAGATGATCTCATCCTATGTCGGTGAGAATAAACTTTTCGCGCAGCAATTTCTTTCCGGCGAGCTGGAGCTGGAGTTCAACCCCCAAGGCACTCTGGCCGAGCGCATCCGCGCCGGCGGCGCTGGGATTCCCGCCTTTTTCACCAAGACGGGCGTCGGCACGATCATCGCCGAGGGCAAGGATGTGCGCGAATTCGATGGCGAGCAGTATGTCATGGAACGCGGACTGACGGCCGACATCGCGCTGGTGCATGCGTTCAAGGGCGACGCAGAAGGTAATCTCTCCTATCGCAAGACCGCGCGCAATTTCAATCCCATGATGGCGACGGCGGCCAAGATTACGGTTGCCGAGGTCGAACATCTGTTCCACGCCGGCGAGATCGATCCGGACGAAATCCACACGCCCGGCATTTTCGTGCAGCGCATCATCCGGGTGTCCGACGCAAAAAAACACATCGAGCAACGAACCACCCGCAAACACACATCGCCTGCGGCGGCGGCTGGGGAGGAAATCTAATGGCCTGGACTCGCGAAGACATCGCCGCGCGCGCCGCGAAGGAATTGCATGACGGCTTCTACGTCAATCTCGGCATCGGCATTCCGACGCTCGTCGCCAATTATATTCCCGAGAACATCACGGTGCAGTTGCAGAGTGAGAACGGGATGCTCGGCATGGGCCCCTTCCCTTACGAGGGCGAAGAGGATGCCGATCTCATCAACGCCGGCAAGCAGACAATCACGGAGTTGCCGACGACGAGCTACTTCTCCTCGTCGGATTCCTTCGGGATGATTCGCGGCGGCCATATCGACCTTTCGATCCTCGGGGCCATGCAGGTTGCCGAAAATGGCGATCTCGCCAATTGGATGATCCCCGGCAAGATGGTCAAAGGCATGGGCGGCGCCATGGACCTCGTCGCGGGCGTCAAAAAGGTCGTGGTGGTGATGGAGCATGTGTCCAAGGATGGACCGAAGTTTCTGCACCATTGCAACCTGCCGCTGACCGGAGCGCGTGTGGTTGACCTGCTGATCACCGATCTCGGGGTCTTCTCAATCGACAAGCACCATGGCGGCGCCGCGCTCATCGAGCTTGCGAAAGGCGTGACGCTTGACGAGATCAAGGCGAAGACCGAGGCGAATTTCACAGTCGCGGTGTAAGCGGGCGGCATACCGCTTCAAGGCGGCGCCGTAAATCGTCAACGGATCGTCATCTCGGAAGGGCGCAGCCTTATCCGGGATCGTAACACCTCGGAGCGCCTACCTCTATGCGATCCCGGCTCGCGCTTCGCTTGGCCGGGATGACGGCGGTGGCGATCCGTTGGCAAAGGCCCAGGCTCGCCTGCAAGCGGCTTTATATGTGTTGCGAAAGGCGGCGCCTACTCGGTCCCTCGGATCAGCTGGCGCCAGCGTTTGGCGCCATTTATCGAGCCGACATCTTAGCCCGAAAAATTCACGGTGGGCGGCGGATGTAGCTTAACCCTTTGCAATCGCGTAGGATTTGATTGCTGAAGTCAACCTGTGCGATTTCGAGGGGAGCCCATCCGCCATGGACGATCTTATGCCGCCGTTGCCGGGTCTGTCACCTGTTGGCGGCAAGGTGGTTGTGGCGCGCTTTTACGGCGGATGCTTATCATCGGACGCGGGCGTGCTGGTTCTACGGGAGATCGAGCAGCGCATGGGCGTCGCCGAACGGCTGGCAGGCTGCCTCGACGATCCGCGCGTGCAAGCCCAAGTGGTCCACGGCCTTGCCGAGATGATCCGGTTCAGGATGCTCATGATCGCTTCCGGCTACGAGGACGGCAACGACGCTACGACCATGCGGTCCGATCCGGCGTTCAAGCTGGCGCAGGACGTTCTGCCTTCCGGCCCCGATCTGGCTTCGCAGCCGACCCTTTCACGCCTTGAGAATTGGCCCGATCTGCGCGCGCTTCTGCGCATGGGAAAAGCCCTGATTAATCTTTATTGCGCGTCCTACGCTGGAGTTCCCAAGCGGATCGTGCTTGACTTTGACGATACCTTCGGCGCCGTGCATGGCGGCCAGCAACTGCGTTTGTTCAACGCCCATTACGACGAATACGGCTTCCAGCCGATCGTCGTATTTGACGGCGACGGGCGGTTCGTGACCGCAATGCTGCGCCCGGCCAAGCGTCCCAGCGGCGTGGAAATATGCAAGCTCCTTCGGCGTCTGCTCCGGGCGATCCGGGCCAACTGGCCGGCCACCCACATTCTCATTCGCGCCGACAGCCATTATTGCTGCCCCGAGGTCATCGACTTCTGCCGGGCAAACGGCCTCGACTTCATCCTCGGCGTCGCCCCTACCACAACGCTGCGCCGCCATGTCGAAGCGCTCGGGGCAAGCGCCAGAGCGTATTTCGAGGCCGGGCCAAAGAAGGCCAAGATACGCCGGTTCAAGGAGTTTTACGACGGCGCCGCGAGTTGGAGCCGTGTCGAACGCATCATTGCGCGCGTCGAAGCGGGTGAAGAGGGAGCCGACGCCAGGTTCATCGTCACCAATCTTGCAGGCGGAAGGCCGAAGGCGATCTACGAGGACATTTATTGCCGGCGCGGCTGCGCGGAAAATCACATCAAATCCTGGAAGACCCATCTCGCCGCCGACCGCACGTCCTGCAGCAAGGCGACCGCCAACCAGTTCCGCCTGTTCCTGCATGCCGGCGCCTATTGGCTGATGTGGGCTTTGCGCACCGCGATGCCGAAGCGCTCAGTTTGGCCTGTCGCGCAGTTTGATACGTTACGCCTTCGACTGGTTAAGATCGCCGCGCGCGTGGTCGAGTTGAAAACCCAGGTCCGGCTGCATCTGCCGTCGGCCTGTCCCTACCAGGCAATCCTGCGAACCGTCCTCGACCGCTTGCCGCGCCTCATCACGTGAATTCCAGAGCGTCGAGTTCGCCCCGAAGCTATCCTCCTCATCAACTGAAAATACCGCACCACCGCTCGCCGCTCTCAAAGCGGCTCGTGTCAGCATGTTCATAGTCTGCACATCAAATCGTCAGGCGCGTGATTGGCCGCTCAAACCGAAACGAGGTGAATAAAGACGGTTAGGAAAAGCGCGTTGCCTGGATGCGTCGCTTAAAATCCTCTAAAAAACTAGCTTGGCGCTGCTCGCCCCCTATGTGGATAGAAACGGGTCACTGCTACACTCCACCCGGAAGGGAGCGGCCGTTCCGATTTTGGTGGCGCGTAACCCCGTTAAAAAACCTGGTCCATGGGCTGTTGCGCACTTGAGAGTGGTGACGCCA